>CAKZKB010000178.1 GCA_937121005.1 uncultured cyanobacterium
GTTAGGGCTCTTTTATTCCAAACGCGCCCTCGACGATCCGATTTACATTCGCAACGCCGTCATTCGCTTGCTGGCCAAAATTCCGACTATGGTCGCGGCGTTTCAACTGATTCGCAAAGGGAACGATCCGGTACAACCTAACGACGATCTCGACTATTCGGGCAACTTTCTTTATATGCTCACCGAACGGGTTCCCGATCCGTTGGAATCGCATATTTTTGATGTGTGCTTGACCTTGCACGCCGAACATTCGATGAATGCGTCCACGTTTTCTTCTATGGTAACAGCTTCAACCCTGACCGATCCCTATGCAGTCATCGCTTCGGCTGTAGGGACGTTAGGCGGGCCGCTGCATGGGGGAGCCAATGAAGAAGTGATTGCCATGCTCGAAACCATTGGTTCGGTGGAAAATGTGCGACCGTTTCTCGAAGAACGGTTTGAGAAAAAAGCCAAAATTATGGGCTTCGGGCATCGGGTTTATAAAGTCAAAGATCCTCGAGCGCAAATTTTGCAGCATCTCGCCGAACAACTGTTTGAGAAAACTGGACGCGATGGCTATTACGATATTGCAGTAGAAGTCGAACGCATTGTCGAAGAGCATCTCGGCGATAAGGGAATTCACGCCAACGTCGATTTTTACTCCGGTTTAGTTTACCGGAAATTGGGCATTCCGACAGATTTGTTTACGCCTTTGTTCGCGATCGCCCGCGTCGCTGGCTGGCTGGCTCACTGGAAAGAACAACTGGCCACCAACCGCATTTTCCGACCCACCCAAATCTACGTCGGCGAGCACGATCGTCCCTATTTGCCCATCGAGAAACGCTAGTTCTATCGAGGTATTAGGGATTAGGTTTTAGGTATTAGGGATTAGGTTTAATTCTCCTTGTCCCCTTGTCCCCCCCTCCCCTTGTCTCCCCCTCCCCTCGATCGCGATTGGTTTTACGGTGACGATTTTGTAGTAGACTGGCGATCGGCACTCGATCGACCCGATACGGTCAAGCGACGATCGCAGTTGCCGACGCTGTTAAAGATTCGCTTTAGGAGACCCGGACAATGCGCGACGCGATCGCCTCTACTATCAAAACCTACGATGTCACCGGACGCTACTTGGATCGGGATGCCATCGACAACCTAAAATCCTACTTCCAGACGGGGATGGCCCGCGTCCAGGCGGCCGCGATCGTCAACGCCGAAGCCGCCGAACTGATTAAAGAAGCCGGCCGCCAACTGTTTGCCGACCAACCCGAACTCATCCGTCCGGGGGGCAACGCCTATACCACCCGCCGCTACGCCGCTTGCTTGCGCGATATGGACTACTACCTGCGCTACGCTACTTATGCGTGGGTGGCAGGCGATAACAGCGTCCTCGACGAACGGGTACTACAAGGACTGCGCGAAACCTACAATTCTTTAGGCGTACCGATTTCCCCGACTGTGGCTGGAATTTATTTGCTCAAAGAAAAGGTGAAAAGCCGCGCCGCCGAAGCGGGAATTGAAGACACTAGCTTTATTGACGATGCCTTCGATTACTTGACGGCCCAACTGAGCGAAAAAGATCTGTAATTTGAGGGATTAGGTGTTAGGGATTAGGGATTAGGTGTTAGGGATTAGGTTTTTCTGCTAACGCTTCCCGGAAAGGGTCAACGCCGTTGACCCCTACACCTTTCTTAAAACTGGTCACTGATTTGCGGTTGTTGGATCGCTGACCTCACGGAATCACCGAACACCTCATCCTAATTTATCTTCCCAAAGGGTAACACGATGACCGACTCATTCATCTGTGTCTATCCTATTCATCTGTGGTTGCAAACTTCAACCCAACCTACGCCTCATGTATCCTAACATAAACGGGTGTAGAAACCCGGTTTTTTGCTTCTAGCCAGACAAAACTCGATTCTATCCTTTGAAAAACCGGGTTTCTTGGCCAAGCTAATTTGGTTTGCGTAAAATATATTTTTGTAGGGCAAGCAACAACAACCAACCCAAAAAACAGCCTAAAACATAGTAGGGGAAATCCCAGAGATTAAAGGTCGTACCGAGCAGAAGTCGGCCAAGTAAGGTGCTGCGAAAGGCTTCTAGCCACGCCGGATGCCACAGTTGCAAAAATTCAAGAATGCTGGTGGCAACAAAGACAGAAATTGCCGCGATCGCGGGTCGAAGTTTGGGAAATAATGCCACTAGAAATAACATCCAAAAGATTTCGTAGATCGCCCCACCAAAGGAGTTATTCAACCATTCATCAAACGGCCCGCGATAGTATTTCGTGGCTAAACCGATAGGAACGCTGGCAAAAAGCGCTACGAGAACGGCAATGCGATAGTTGCGCCAGCGCGGTTTTGTCCCGTTAGATCTGGTTGGGTTGGGATTATCCGTGTTGGCGGCTAGTACGATCTTCCCTAACAGGCGATCCACTATTTTGATAATAAAATTCATGGCATGAAAAACGATCGCGCTACAGGAATACGATCGCGCGACGATGGCAACATTGTCAAAAACAGTATAAACTGAAGAGAGACAGTCACGGCAACAGGCATGACAACCGAACAACGACTGCAAGCGATCGAAACCAAACAAGCATCGGCGGAGGAGGAACTGGAAACCGTTCGCCAGCTACTCATCAGTGCGGCGAGTTATGCCGAGTCTTCTCACGAACGCCTCGATCGCCTGACCGAAAAAATGGATCGCTACGCGGAAGAAAGACAGCAACGCGATCGCGAAATTGACGAACGCCTCGATCGCCTCGATACCCGCGTCAGTGAAGTCATTTTTCACGCCGAAAGACTGATTGGAAATTGGTCTCGATACTCGCAACAAAACAACCATCGCATCGAACGCCTCGAGCAAATTCTTGCCAACCAAGAACGGATGATGGCACGACAGCAAGAAGAATACCAAGAGTTTCGGCGCACGACAACTGCCGCTCTAGAGCGCATCGATCGCATTCTCGACTATTTAATGAGGCGCGATCGCGATGAATGACGATCGCCTGCTTTCCAGCGTTCAAAACCCTACCATCAAACAAACGCGCAAGCTCCAGCAAGCCAAACATCGACGATCGCAACAGTTATTTTTACTCGAAGGAACCCACCTCATCGAAGCTGCTTGTGCGGCGAACTATCCCCTAGAAACTTTATTTTATACTCCTAACTGGCAGCAGCAATACTCGCAATTGTGGCAGCAAGCCGTCTCTCGTTCTCGCCGATCGCAGCCTGTAGACGATCGCGTTCTAGCCGCGATCGCCACCACCGCTAACCCCGATGGAGTCGTCGCCACCGCCATTCCCCAGCCGCCGATACTACCCCCGTTTCCCTTCTCTGGCGTGGGTTTGGCACTCGAAGCCGTCAGCGATCCGGGTAACGTGGGGACGATCGTCCGTACCGCCGCCGCCGCTCGGGTTTGTGGCTTGTGGCTCAGCGATAACAGCGTCGATCTCTACGCACCGAAAGTCTTGCGAGCCTCGGCAGGAGCCTGGTTTCGGCTTCCCGTCGCTGTCGAACCGGATCTCGGATCGCTGGTGCAACGCTGTCGCCGGGACAACATCCAAGTTGTCGCCACTCTCGCTAGCGGCGATCGCACCTACTGGGATATAGACTGGTGTCGCCCTTCTCTGGTACTGTTAGGAAATGAAGGTCGCGGCCTGTCTCCAGAATTGGTGGAGATGGCAACCCATCGGGTTCGCATTCCCGTCGCAGAAGGAACAGAATCGCTCAACGTGGCGATCGCGGCGGCGACGATCGCCTACGAAGCCTTACGACAGCAAGTTCAGTCTTCTTCGGGGGGATCGATCTGACGCGAAGATAAATAGCGATCGATGTCAGCAACCGCATCTTCCCACTCGTTGGGATCGATGCGAACCGAGGAAGATTTTTTCGGATCCGGTACGCGCGGTGGGGTTGGCTTCGCCTTCTTTTCAGCAGCTTCTCTCAGGCGATCGAGCGACTCTTGAAACGCTCGTTCTGCCTGCTGGCGCAGTTCTTGTCGGTGCGGATCCGTCATAGTCAGTTTTCGAGTTTAAAATTTTTAGATGTTAAATAGCGATCGCTGGCACGATCGTTGTCCCGATTATACCAGATAAAACTGAATAGAGCTCGCGACTGCTACACGAAACAATCGGGACGATCGCCGTTTATATCTGTAATATTACTTATTTTTCTAAGCAAGCGCTCCTCTGTTCGATAGATTGATGATACTGTAACTTCCCAAAATCTTAAGGATTTCTGTATGCGATCGCAACTCGTTTAAGGTATCTTGGATATCAGCGCGATCGCCATCGCCTTCAAAGTCAATGAAAAATAAATATTCCCCTAACAATCGCTTAGTCGGCCGCGACTCGATGCGCGTTAAATTGATACCGCGATCGGCCAGAACTTGCAACGGATCGAGCAAGGCTCCCGGTGCGTTTTCGGGCAAACTAAAGGCAATAGACGTATAGCGATCGCCGCTTTCCCCTCCATCGATATCGAGATCGACATCCGTTTTCGCCACTACCCAAAACCGAGTACAATTTCCCGGATAGTCGTTAATGGGATGAGCGATCGCGTTGAGATGGTAGAGCTCGGCCGCGTGTCGAGACGCGATCGCCGCCG
>CAKZKB010000179.1 GCA_937121005.1 uncultured cyanobacterium
TGGGGCCGGGAATATCACCGAAGGCGAAGATGTTGATGAAATTTTACGCGGTATCAGTACCGGCCTGGCTCAAGAAATCGATACCAAAGTTCACGATGTTCTGCGGAACGGCTTGCCCGAACTGGGGCCGGTGGGGTTTGACTTGCTCTCGGCCAACATTCAACGGGGACGCGATCGCGGTTTGACCGACTACAACACCCTGCGCCGCACCCTGGCCGAATTTTCTCCCGAGTTGGGCATCGGCCCGGTGGACAGTTTCGACGATATCACCTCCGATCCCGAGTTACAGCAATCCCTAGAAACCCTCTACGGCACGGTCGATAATATCGATATGTGGGTGGGGTTGATGGCCGAAGACAAAGCTCCCGGAGCCAGCGTCGGCCTCACCGAAGCCGCCGTTTTAGCGACCCAATATCAAGAGTTTCGCGACGGCGATCGCTACTGGTTCGAGAACGTCCACGTTCCCGGCGAAGACGATAGCGGCTTTTTCACCCCGGAAGAAATTGCCGAAATTCGAGCCACGCGCCTTTCGGATATCATCGAACGCAATACCAGCATCGATGCCATTCAAGATAACGTTTTCTTTTTAGCTCAAACCGGAACCGACGGCGACGATACCATCAATGGCGGTGTGGGCGACGATACGATCTTGGCCGGTGCGGGTAATGATGTCGTCAATGCCAACCCCGGAGCCGATATCATCCTCGGTTTGAATGGCAACGATACCATTGACGGCGGTAGCGGCAACGATATCTTAGCAGGCAACATCGGCAACGATCTCATCAACGGTGGTGCGGGAGCCGATACGGTGTTTGGCGGCCAAAATGAAGATATAGTATCTGGTGGTGATGGGAACGACCATCTCTGGGGCGATCGCGGTAACGACACCCTCACCGGGGGCAATGGGGCCGACTCCTTCCGATTTGGTGGCGCGGGTTTAACCGTTGCCGATTTGGGGGTCGATGCCATCACCGACTTTACGCCGGGAGAGGATAAAATTGTTGTTGACGATGCCACCTTCACCCTGGTGAGCGCAGGCGAAACCCTGACTTCTTTCGGTGTATTTACTAGCGCCGCCGAGGGCATGGTTGCCGAAGCGCTGTTCTCCTACAATAGTACGACGGGCAATGTCTACTACAACCCCAACGGTGCGGAAGCTGGGTTTGGCGACGGTGGCGGCCGCTTTGCAACCCTACAACCGGGTTTAGCGGTTACTGCGTCTGATTTCTCCATCGCTTAAACGCTAAAGGGCGTGCGATCGTGCGCCCCCAGATAATGCCTCCACAACAATGGTTTGCCCGAGCCCCGATCGCCATGCAAATTGATATTCAAACTCGAGATAACATTACTTTTATTACCCTTGATGGCGATATCGATGCCAGTACCGCGCCCCAGGTACAAGGGCAAGTTCTCCCGTTGGCAACTCCCCAAAGTAGTATTTTAATGGATATGAAGAAAGTGCCCTATATGTCCAGTGCGGGGCTGCGGATGTTGCTATCTACCTATCGCCAAGTGACGGCGAAAGATGGAAAATTGGTTTTAGTCGGGGTCTCGGAAGAGTTGATCGAGACGATGGCACTGACGGGGTTTCTTGATTTTATTAAAACAACTGACACCTGCGAGGAGGGGATCGATTGGCTGCGATCGGGGAGTTAGGGGATTGGGGGGATAATTCAGTAGCCAGTAACCAGTGCTTATGGGCTTGAAACTGACAGTCAAAACCGATGGGAACTCTCAGTAAATGGAAGCAAAACCGCGAGACATCCAGCGATACGTTACTCCCGATGGAAAAGTCCCATTTGATGAGTGGTTTTTATCCTTGCGCGATCGTAAAACAAAAGCTAAAATTGATAAGCGGCTCGATCGAGTTGCGCGAGGCAATCTCGGAGATTATCGAAGAGTCGGGGAGGGAGTCTGCGAACTGCGCGTTGACTGGGGCCCTGGGTATCGAATTTATTTCGGACAAATGGGCTCGAGTATTATTTTACTATTGTGCGGTGGCGATAAAAGTACCCAAGAACGCGACATCCGTACCGCGATCGAATATTGGCAAGCCTACAGGAGAGAAGAAAATGCCTAGCCTCAGTTACCGTCCTTTTAAAATTGAAAATCTCCAAGATCCAGAATATGCAGCTATCTACTTAGAAACACTGCTTGAAGAGGAGGAGTCAAACTGGGATCGAGCTTCTTTTGAGTCTTCGCTACGCGATGTTCTCGATGCACTCGGTCGATCTAAATTGTCGTTAGACGAGTTTCAGCAGTATAAAGATAAAATCGACAATATCCTATCTCAGCCTGGAAGCATCGCTATTTACGAACTGGCTCGCTGGTTGGAAGGGTTGGGTCTGAAATTGACAGTCAAAACCGATGCGAACTCTTACTAAATGGAAGCACAACCGCGAGAAATTCGACGATACGTTACCCCCCAGGGAAAAATTCCGTTTGCTAGATGGCTCGAATCGCTGCGAGATCTAAAAGCAGTTGTTAAAATTGAAACGCGGCTCGATCGCCTACGTCAAGGTAACTTTGGAAATTGCCGCTCTTTAGGCGATGGCGTATCGGAACTCAAGATCGACTACGGCCCCGGTTATCGGATATACTTCGCACAAGCAGGCGCGATCGTCATTTTGTTATTGTGCGGTGGCAACAAAAGCACTCAAATTCGAGACATTCGCAAAGCAAAGGAGTATTGGTATGACTACCAACAGCATAGAAACTCGGAGGAGCGATAGCTATCAAGATTATCTTATTGAAGCGCTCGCCGATCGAGAACACGCCGCCGCCTATTTAACGGCACATTTAGAAGAAGTCGATCCCGAACCCGAACTCCTGCAACTGGCGCTGAGCAACGTTGCCGAAGCGATCGCAACCGGACAAATGTCGCCAGATAGCGCCCGAGAATCGTTACAACAATTGCGGGCAATTCTGTCGAAACCGGGAAGCATCGCTATTTACGAATTGGCTCGCTGGTTAGAAGGGTTGGGTCTGAAATTGACCGTTACGACTGAGGAATTAAAAACTAATAATGACCGTCAAGAATGTTGAAATTTATCTTTAGGCCGAAGCGATCGCCATCTCATCTCCTACAATAGAATATAGCATCGCCATCCCCTGGGGGATCTCATGAGCCTCGTCTGCGCGATCGCCCTGCTGGCGCTCTCGATTGTCACTTTATATTTTGCGCGATGACACTCACCAGGACACGGTACTGAAAATCGCCCAAACCTTCTCGAAAATCGGCAGTTGGGAGTTCGACCCTCAAACCAACAGCATTCTCTGGAGTGCCGAAGCCTTGCAGGTAAACGGGTTTACCGCCGACGCACCGCCGACTTACGAAGAGTATATCAATGCCATCCATCCCGACGATCGCGCCAGTTTTCAAGCCGCCTTGCGCCACACTATCGAAACGGGGGAACCCTACTACCACCAACGGCGAATGCGATCGCCCGACGGTATCGAACGCCACGTCATTTCGCGGGGACTGGCCCAAAAAGACGATCGCGGCCGCATCCTCCGCGTCGTCGGGATCGCCACTGATGTCAGCGAGCAAAAACGCCTAGAGACGCAGCTACAACAGTCCGAGTCCAAAATGCTGGCGGCCCAGCGCCTCGCCGAGTTGGGATATTGGGAGTTCGACCTGCAAACTGGGAAAACAACCTGGTCGCCGGAACACTTTCGCTTGTGCGGTTACGATCCCGAAGCCGGGGAACCCACCTACGACGAACTGGTGTCTCGGTTGCACCCAGACTCGATCGTCCCTTTTAACGAAGCCGTCGATCGCCTCACCAAAACCGGAAAACCCTATCAAATCGATGTCGGTTTTTACTCGCCGGGTGGGGACTTGCGCTGGATCGAATCGCGGGGAGAAGCGGTGCGCGACGAGAAAGGGAATATTATCAAGATTTTTGGAGCCTGTATCGACATCAGCGATCGCAAGCATCTCGAGTCCCAACTGCGCCGGGCCACCAACAACCTGGAAGCCACCGTCGCTCGCCGTACCGCCGAACTGGAACGGGCTAACGAGTTTTTGCGCGAAGAAATTCGCCGCCGCATCGCCGCCGAACAGAACCTGCGATCGCGTCTGACTCAAAGCGCGATCGTGGCCCGTCTCGGGCAACGAGCCCTCACCAACGGCTCGTTAGACAACCTATTCGATCTGGCGGCCAAATTGCTGGCCGAAGGGTTGGAAGTCGAATATACGAAAGTCCTCGAACTCCTACCCGAAGGCGATCGCCTGTTGCTGCGGGCCGGAGTCGGCTGGCGCGAGGGGCTAGTGGGTCAGGCCACCGTCGAGACCGGCCCCAACTCCCAAGCCGGATATACCCTACAAGAGGACAAACCCGTCATCGTCACCGACTTGCCCACCGAGCTCCGCTTCCAAGGGCCGCCTCTGCTGAGCGAACACCGCGTCCGCAGTGGCTTAAGTACCGTTATCGGCAACCAGCAAGCGCCCTTCGGCGTGTTAGGGGCCCACACCCAACAAGAGCGCCAGTTTAGTGAAGACGATACCCACTTTTTGCAAGCGATCGCCAACATTTTGGCCGCCGCCATCAAACGCGATCGCGATCGTCGGGCCTTGGAAATTCGCGAAGCCGAGTTTCGCCACATCTTTGACTCCAATATGCTCGGTATTTGCTTTTGGGAAGGAGAGCGCATCGTTGAAGCCAACCAAGCCTTGTTCGAGATTTTAGGAGCCGATCGCGCCGACTTGCCTATCAATTTGGCCGATCGCACGCCGCCCGAATATTTACCTCGGGTCGCCCAGGCCGAAGTCGAAGCCATAGAAACGGGAACCTGTCACCCCTTCGAGAAAGAACTGATTCGCAACGATGGCGATCGCGTGGCCGTGCTCGTGGGACGATCGCGCTTTGAGAAACACCAAGAACGGGGCATTTCCTTCGTGCTCGATATCCGCGATCGCATCGCCGCCCAAACCCTACTGGCCGAACAAAATCGCATCTTAGAGGCGATCGCCCGCGATGCCCCTCTCAACGACATCCTCGAAGCGATCGCCCTCACCTTAGAATCCCAGATCGACGGTTCCCTGTGCGAAATCGTCCTCCTCAACGAAGCCAAAACCGCCCTGATCTGGGGCGCGGCCCCCAACCTCCCCGCCGCCCTTCGCGCCGCCATCCCCGAAACCGGAATTCCCATCGGCCCCAACGTCGGTAGCTGCGGAACCGCCGCCTATCGCAACGAACCTGTCATCGTCAGCGACATCGCCACCGATCCCCTCTGGAAAGAGTACAAAGATCTGGCACTCGACAACGGCTTGCGAGCCTGTTGGTCGATGCCCGTCTGCGATAGCAAACACAATCCCATCGGAGCCTTTGCTGCCTACTATCGCACCACTCGCGCTCCCGAAACTGGCGAACTCGAAATTATCGATCGCTTTGCTGCTTTAACGGCGATCGCCATCGAAACCAAACAGGATAAACTCGCATTGTCCGAGAGCGAAGAACGCTTCCGCCGCGCCATTACCGATGCCCCGATTCCGATTATCATCCACGCTGAAGATGGGGAAATGGTACTGGTCAACCGGACTTGGCAGCAATTGACGGGTTACTACGACCTCAAAACCATTGTGGAGTGGACGACAAAAGCCTACGGCGAGTGCGGTCATGCCGTCCAAACCGAGATCGAGCGCCTCTACGATCTCGACGGCCGAGTAGACGAAGGCGAATATACCATCCGCACCGCCAACGGCGAAGAATTAGTGTGGGACTTCAGTTCCGCCCCCATCGGTCGCCTGGCCGACGGTCGCCGCCTGGCCATTTCCATGGCCAAAGATGTCACCGATCGCCACCGCCTCGAAACCCACCTGCGCCGCAGCGAAGCCCGCACCCGCCGCCTGTTCGAGTCCGACATGATGGGTATTGGGGTTTGGGATGCCACCGGATCGATCCCCGAAGCCAACGATATGCTCTTGCGACTGC
>CAKZKB010000180.1 GCA_937121005.1 uncultured cyanobacterium
TGGCTTGAGCGGCCACAGTTTTGGTAACTTGTTTTTGACGGCCATGGGAGAGGTGACGGGGGACTGGGAACGGGCGATCGCGGCCTGTTCGCGAGTGTTGGCGGTGCGCGGTCAGGTGCTTCCGGCCACACTTTCGGATGTGAATTTGTGGGCGGAATTGGAGGACGGTCGCCGCGTTGAAGGCGAGTCGAATATTACTAAAGCCTACGGCAAAATTGCCCGATTGGGTTGCACGCCGGCCGATCCGCCCGCTTTACCGAAAGTGCTCGAAGCCATTCGCGAAGCGGATTTAATTATCATCGGGCCGGGCAGTCTTTATACGAGCGTCGTGCCGAATCTTTTGGTTCCTGAAATTGCCGAAGCGATCGCCCGTCGTCGGGTTCCGCGTATTTATGTTTGCAATATTATGACCGAACGTGGCGAAACCGATGGCTATACCGTTGCCGATCATATCAAAGCCATCGATCGCGCTTGCAACGGGCGATCGGTATTCGATACCGTATTGGTACAAAAGCAAATCCCCTCAGCCCAGGCTTTGATTCGCTACGCCCAACAAAAATGCCATCCGGTAGACCTCGATCGCGATGTCGTGGCCAATTTAGACCGTCAAATTTTACTCGAAAATGTCATGGGCGAAGACAGTACGACCGGTGTAGTTCGCCACGACTCCTACCGTTTGGCGCGGGTGTTGATGCGCTGGTACGATCGCGAGCGGGGAAAATCAACTGTTGGTAACGCACCTTAAAATTACATCAGTTCGATAACCCTCCCTCTCCCCCTCTCCTTGTCCCCTTGTCTGTGGTTAACTGCCATGCCAATTTTGCCGCCCCTACCATTCCGGCGCGATTTCCTAACTCGGCAACCAACAATTTTAACCCATCCCGACAGTCCGGTAGAACCCGACGATCGACCTCGACTTTGGTACTCGGTAAAAACAAGTCGGCGCTGGCGCTAATTCCGCCACCAATAATCACCGCTTCTGGTGTTAAAATATAAAGAGAACTGGCTAAACCCGCGCCCAACTTGCGCCCGTAGTCTTGCCAAAAGGCGATCGCGCTTGTATCTCCATTTCGAGCTTTCTTCGCCAGTTCGTGAGGGTCTAGCCCGGTTTCTCGGCGAATGGCTCGCACGGAAACATATTGTTCTAAGGAGCCGTTGTTGCCGCTATTGCATTCTGGTCCGTTGGGGTTGAAAGTAATTAAACCGAGCTCTCCGGCGGCTCCGTTGCGACCGACAAACAAGCGATCGTCGAGAATAACCGCACCGCCGACTCCCGTTCCCAAAGTGATTAAAATCAGGTTGGAAATGCCGCGACCCGCCCCCAACCAGGCTTCGCCTAACCCGGCACAATTGGCATCGTTGGCGATAACGCAAGGGCGATCGCTGTGCTGTTCTATCTCATCGGCGAGGGGGACATTTTGCCAATTACAAAGGTTAATGGCAATTTTAGAAAGGCGACCTTTGGCATCAACCGGCCCCGGCAATCCAATACCGATGGCGATCGCATTTTTATCGGGATCTAAACGGGCGATCGCGCCCCCCATGGCAGCAATAACCGCATCCGGCGTGGCAGGTTGAGGCGTGGCCAGAGTGAGGCTGGCGGTGCAGTTTCCAGCGCGATCGAACCGCCCCAATTTGATGGCGGTTCCCCCTAAGTCGATGCCGATAACCTCTGGTTTGGTTGTCATAACCCCATCCGCATCCAGCTAAGCAGCGGCCGGAAGCGATCGCCCGGCCAAGATACCCCGATAGTATTGACGCAGCCCTTCGGTGGCCGCGGCCCAACCCCAGCGTTCGGCCTCTTGGCGGGCATTTTGGCGCAGCAGTTCCCGTTCCGACTGGTTCGCTAGCAGGCGTTGCGTGGCGACGATCGCCCCGTTTTCGGCGGTCGGATCGAACAGATAGCCGTTAACGCCGTCGGTGACAATATCGGTAATGCCCCCCGTTCCGGCTGCCACTACCGGACAACCTGCGGCCATGGCTTCGAGGAGGACTAACCCCAGGGTTTCCGTCCGAGAGGGGAAGATAAAAGCATCAGCCGAAGCGAAGGCCGAAGCCAGTTCCAGACCTTGCAAGTAACCGACAAAGTGAGTCGCCGTACCGTCGAAGTGCTGTTCTAAGGCTTCCCGGTGGGGGCCGTCACCCACTAGGGCCAGCCGCGCCTCGGGGATCGACTCGAGTACCGGACGAATGCGATCGATCTCCTTTTCTGCTGAGAGGCGACCCACGTAGAGTAACAAGGGTTTGTCTGGGTGGCTTTGAGAGAGGCGCGATCGCATTTTTTCACTGGCTAAGTGAGGTTGAAACATTTCTGTATCCACGCCGCGCTGCCACAAATCGCAGCGTTCGATACCATGTTCGGTGAGTTCTTTGACCATTGCGGTGGAGGTGCACAAATTCAATTCAGCTTGGTTGTGTGCGGTTCGCAGTAGGCTCCACAGCAATTCTTCGAGCATTCCCAATCCGTAGTGTTGTAAATATTGGGGCAGGTGGGTGTGGTAAGATGCAACTAATGGAATGCCCAGACTTTTAGCATAATACAGTCCGCCCAGTCCCAAGACTGCTGGGTTGACAATGTGGATGATGTCGGGTTGAAATTCTTCTAGGGCGACTCGAATGGAAGCGTTCGGAACGGCCAGTTTCAACTCGGGGTACAGAGGTAAGGGAAACCCCGTTACGCCGAAGACTTTTGCCCCTTTATACTCGCGAATGCCGCCTTCTGGGGCCACGACTAACACGCGATCGCCGGCCCGTTGCAACTGTTCGACGGTGTGGCGCAGGCGCGTGACGATGCCATCGACTTTGGGTAAAAAGGTTTCGGTAAAAATCGCGACTCGCATGGTGGGAATGGGGGTAAAGGACGATCGCTCGCCAGGCTCGGATGACGATGTGAATTTTACGGCAAAGGCGGCCCTTTGTAAACATTCGATCGCAACGGGGGCGCGTGTCGGCGCGATCGAGAGAGGCGATCGGGCAAAATTGCCCATCGACCCCACCGGATTAGATGGCATTTAACCATAGGATACCAAGACGATCGTGGTTTCTCCATTGCTACGACAGCCGACGATCGCTCGTCCGACGATAGCTTCAGTATCGCCAACTTGATAAATTCTCAAATCGATGACATCCCGATGGTCGTAAGCAGTGGTTAGGGTTTGTTCGGCCGTTTCCCAATTTTCGCTGTCAAGTTGTAACCTCATCAATAAGATATCGTAAATATCATTTACAGCTTTGAATTCGTTGACAATATCGCCCTTGTTTCCCGGCGGACGCGCGTATAGAAGTTCCCATGCGGCCATCCAGTTGCGTTCGCCAAAACGCTCCCAGTACACTCCGACATACTGCCGATAGTACCGCAAAGCGACCCGTTCTAGGTTGGTTTCGGGGTCGATCTTTTCGTAGAAAACCGCCACCTTTTGCAAGCCTTCTCGATCGGGGCCGTAAAGTGCGATTAAATCTCGGACGTACTTAGGCATTTGAATCGATCGCTTCGCTCTATTCAGTCCAGTTTACCAGGTGTGCTTGCGAATATTCTAGACGGACGAACCAAAAATTTTGTGCCAGTTCTTCCCTCGCGCCAAAATCCGTGCTAAAGTAGAATACCACTCGCTGGGAAAGACCTCGATCGCCATCGAGTTTCAGACTAGGTAAGGATCTCAATGAGCAATTTAGTTGACTTTCTTCGCATCTACGGCATTACCGATCGCTTTTTAGGCGACATTCGCACCCGTAGTAGCGGCACGGAAACCCTGCCGAATTTAGTTGCGTCGGGGGATACCACCCAAACCTCAACGGTGTTGTGGACGCGCAGCAGCGAACCGGGGACGGTCTTTTTTGAATACGCCACCGATGCTGATTTTGATGGCATTATTGGCACGATAAGCGCTCCAGTGACCGATGTCAACCAACCTGTTAAAGTTTCTCTGAGTAATTTAACTCCCAATACTGACTATTTTTATCGCGTTACCAATACGGCCGGAAGTTCGGCAATTGGAGAGTTCAAAACCTCGGCAAACTTAGGCGAGACGACAGGGTTGCGCTTTGGAATTGCTCCCGACTTGCAAGGGGAACTGGCTCCCTTTGCCTCTATTTCCAATGCAGACGATCGCGATCTAGACTTTTTTGTCTTCCTCGGCGATACTGTTTCTGCTGACTCGCGATCGCCGGATCTCGACAAACCCCAAGCGGAAACCCTAGCCGAATTTCGCATCAAGCACGACGAGGTATATTCCGAACGCTTCGGTTTAAATACCTGGGGAGATCTGCGATCGTCCACTTCCTTTTTATCCATTTTTGACGACCACGAATTCACCAACGATGTGGCAGGTGGGGCACCGCCAGCCACAAAAGCACTCTTTGCTGGCGATCCGGCGACGTTTATTAACGACGCACAAATTTACGAAAACGGGATCCAAGCCTTCGCAGAATACAATCCCATTCGCGATGAGTTTTACGGCGACACTGGCGATCCCCTCACCGCCAACGAACCCAAGTTTTATCGGTTTAATACCTACGGAAGTGACGCGGCGGTGTTGATACCGGATACGCGATCGTTCCGCAGCCAACCCTTACCCTTTCTCTCGGAAACTGCCTCCGAGGAAGCCACTACTCAATATTTAATGGATGCGTTTGCCTCCGATCGCACGCTTTTAGGAGAGGTACAACTCGAAGAATTAAAACAAGATTTGCTAGCCGCACAGCAAGCCGGAATTACCTGGAAATTCGTCATGTCTTCCGTGCCGATCCAGCATTTCGGTATTCCCGTCGCGGGGGAACGCTGGGAAGGTTACGCCGCCGAACGCACGGAACTCCTCCAGTTTATCGAAGCCAATAACATCGAAAACGTGGTGTTTTCTTCTGGCGATTTTCATGGGAATGCTGTTAACAACGTCACCTATCAAACCGGGTTCGGACAGCCGCAAATCCTCACGGATGTTATCGATATTATGGCCGGCCCGGTGGCGATTCAACTCAACTTAGGAGACGGGCCTTTTGCTGCACCTTTCGGCCCTGCAACGGTAGCATTTACACCCGACGCGGTGTTACCTCCCGAGCAAAAAGAACGCTATCGAAATTTTACCACTCGGGCCGAAAAAGATGAATTTGTCCGCGACGTTATCGACGCGCGGCTGAATAAGTTCGGTTACGATACTCTAGGGTTAGAAGGTTCGGAAATTGCCGGGATCGATGCCAATTTGCTGCAAGGATCCTACACCCAGAACCACGTTTTTAGCTGGACGGAATTCGCGATCGCCCCCGACACGCAACAACTGACTGTCACCACTTACGGCATCGAACCCTACTTCCAAGAGGAGTTAGAAGCTAACCCCGATGCCATTACCCGCCGCACGCCAGAAGTCGTCTATCAATTTACGCTCAATGCCAAAAATACGATCGTCGGTACGGATGAATCGGAAACCCTCACTGGAGATGCTTTAAATAATACCATCTTCGGTCTCGGTGGGAACGACAACCTTAACGGCGGTTTGGGGAACGATATTCTCATTGGTGGCGGCGGTAGCGATTTTCTCGACGGTGGCGAGGGTATCGATACGGCCAGTTATGTCAATTCTAGCATTGGCATTGCCGCCGATTTAAAAGCAGATGTGGTGATTCTCGGCTTCGATCCTGACGCGAACCGCGATGGCGATCCCGATACTTTTACCAGCGTAGAAAATATCACCGGATCGGCATTTTCCGATACCCTGACGGGCACGCCAGACGGTAATATTATTACAGGTGGTGGCGGTGCGGATATTCTCACTGGCGACGGGGGTGCAGATACGTTTGTCTACCGTTCTCCTGCTGAGGGTGGCGACATCATTACCGATTTTTCTGGGGACGATCGCCTGCATATTTCCGCCTCTGGGTTCGGCGGCGGTTTGGGTGCGGGTATTCCTCTAAATGCAGTGGATGAGATTGGCATTTTCGGCGACACCGGATCGTTTGTTAGCGGTGTTTCTCCCGTCCCCACGACGACAGGTGCGACGTTCCTTTACGATACATCAACGGGGGTGTTGAGTTACGATATTGATGGTACCAATGCAGCGACTTCGGTGGCGATCGCGACTCTCGAGGGTGTGCCATCTTTAAGCGTCGAACAAATCGCGATCGTCTCTTGATCGAATTGCTTTCAAAGCAACTTTAAGGAGGGAAAATGGTAAACTCAGCGCGTCCCCTGGCTTTAGACATGGGTTTTTAATTCTGCGAAAAGTTGGGGGTGTAGATTTTCTTCCCCCCAAACTTTTCAAGACGAACTCTGAATTTTGAATTTTGAATTCCGCGAAGCGGTTGACAGTATGCTTCCACTGTCGCCACGTTTGCTACGTCAACTGTAGCTTGTTCGCGAATCACAAATTCACTTAACCCCACTTCTGAGGGACGATCGCCATCGATACTGTGCCAATCTTCGACATTTCCCCAATCGTAAGTATAGCCGAGTTGCGTCCAAGGATAGGCAACACCGTCAGAGGCATATCGCTGTTGGTATTGGCGATCGAACCAGTCTCGATAGTCGGCGGAAAGGGTTCCGTACCAACTGTCGGGACGAAATCCGATTTCCGAGGTGCGATCGCGAATTTCGGGGTCGAAACTGGGACGAAACACATCGTTGGGAGAAACCCAAAGATGAACGACTTGACGAACTTTGTCCGGGTTGTCGGGAGGTAAACCGAGGAGTTGGTTGAGGCGGTAAGGCAAACTGACTTCGGCGGTGGGGGTATAATTTTGGCAAAATTGTTGCAGTTCGGGAACGGGTGTCACCCAAACTTCTTGGGTGAGTTCCATTGCATTTCCGAGGTTGGCTTCGTAACCATTCCAACTCGTCCACACGGCGACGAGAACGCGACTGTCGCCGGGTTCCCCTTCCCAAACCAAGTCGGGGTGATAGGGGACGATCGCGGTTAAACCGGGCCAAATTTCCTCGGGTTCGGGGGTTCTTGCGTCCTCGATCGCTTCTAAATAGGCGGGGGGAAGGGAGATCTCCTGGCTGTTTCCAAGTTTGGGGATGCCAGCTTCAACGACTCCCCAGAACAGAAGAGATATCGAAACGAGATGAGTGGGTCGCAAGCGAAAAGAACGGATAGACGGCATCGGTTTGACGATCGGCGTAGCGAGGTTTTTTGTATTAAAGCACGATCGTCGCGCTGCGTCAAGTCGCTTCGCTCCAATTCAAAATTCAAAATTCAGAATTCAGAATTAAGACCTCTGGCTAAA
>CAKZKB010000181.1 GCA_937121005.1 uncultured cyanobacterium
CCTAAAACCTAAAACCTAAAACCTAAAACCTAAAACCTAAAACCTAAAACCTAATTTTGCCAAGCGGTTAACGATCGCGTCACTGACCAATTCGTTGCCTTTCGGGCTCAAGTGAATGTTATCGCGAAACAAGTCCTCTGGCGATTTGGTGGCTTGAAATAGAGGTAAAAAGTCAATATAGTTGATGTCGTTGGCGGCGACAAATTCATCGACGCGCTGGCGGGCCGCAATTTCGTAATCCCTGGATCCCGGTTCGCCAACTTCGCGAATTAGGGGAGTCATGGCTAAGATAAATTCAGCGTTCGATCGCGTGACGATGGTCTTCATATCCGCGATCGCGTTTAGGTTTTTCCCGACGCGATCGCCGCCTTCCGATTTCACTTCCGCCAACCCCGGAATCTCCGGTGCGGGTAGTAGATAGAGTTGCAACAATTCGATTAATGCCAGGGGAGGTTTGCGATCGCGATAGTTGCGATCGATGCCGACTTGGACTGAGGTTGGAGCCGTTGCAAACAGATCGTCGGTATTGATTAACAATACCACAACCTGGGAACCAAACGTGCCAAATTTCTGCACGTAAGCGAGTTCGTTTCTGGGGCCCCAAGAGTTGGCTGAGGCGTTGAGAACTTCGACGCTAGAGGCGCGATCGCCTTCCAATTTTGCTTCGATCTGTTCGGAAATAATATCGTCTTGGTCAGTCCACCAACCGCCGTTAGCAATGGAGTCGCCTAGAAGAAACACGCGAAAACTGGCTGGATCGGGTTCTTTAGAAATTTCATCCGCACGCATGGAATAGGCATTAATTTGGATGCGATTGCCAAACCGTCGCGTTTTTTGGTTGGGTGCTAAAAGATAGCCAATTTCTGGATCGGCGACATACAAACTGGGGTCGCCAAAGCCAAATAGTACGCGCAAAGCGACCTCAGCCAGTAGGATGAGGAGAAGGAGAACAATAAAGGCGATCGCGGCAATTTTCACCTTAGCAGTATTTTTGTAACAACAGTTCCAATCGTTCTTTCGTCGCTGGCGGGACTTTTTCCATCGGCGTAAGCATGGCATTTTTCAAAGCTGAATGTGCTTTGGACTCGAACCGATTTTCGCTGATTCGACGCACGGTTTCCCGGATGACTTTTTGAGCGTTAATGGCATTTTTTTGCAAGCAATCGATAATCGTACCGACGGTGACGTGGTCGTGTTCGGGATGCCAACAATCGTAATCAGTAACTAACGCCAGTGTAGCATAGGCAATTTCAGCTTCTCGTGCCAGTTTTGCTTCGGGTAAATTGGTCATCCCGATAACAGTGCCATTCCAACTACGATATAAATTAGACTCGGCTTTCGTCGAAAATGCGGGGCCTTCCATACAAACGTAAGTGCCGCCGCGATGGACGCTAACATCGGGTAAATTGAGGCTTTCAATAGCATCGGCGAGGACAGTTGCTAGTTGTTCGCAGACGGGATGTCCGAAGCCAATGTGGACGACAATGCCATCGCCAAAAAAGGTGGAAATGCGGTTTTTGGTGCGATCGATAAATTGGTCGGGAACCACCATGTCTAAGGGTTTGGCTTCTGCTTGTAGCGAGCCCACAGCCGATGCAGAAATAATATATTCGACTCCCAACTTTTTCATGGCATATATATTAGCACGAAATGGCAGTTCCGAAGGGAGTAAGTGATGGTCGCGACCGTGACGGGCCAAAAATGCGACCCGCGTCCCGTCTAGCGTCCCGACGACAAACGCATCGGAGGGATCGCCAAAGGGGGTTTCGACGCGGACTTCCTCGATGTCTTGGAGAGCCTCCATTTTGTAAAGTCCGCTACCGCCAAGAATCCCAATTTTAATCGGTTCCACGATCGTTCGCTACCAGATAACTTCTGTGCTATTGTAGTATAATTCGCGTCCCATTGCGGCCGCGATCGCTTATCCTAGATAAATAGTGTTGAGGCAAGAGGAACGATGCGCTTAAAATGGTGGTTGGGCGTGTTAGGGGCGATCGTCGCTTTGGCGATCGTGTTGGTGGCGGTTCCGGGGCGATCGGCCGTCGATCCGGGCGATTGCAGTTACGACGGCATTCCTTTATACGGTAAGGTGGAATTTGTCGATAGCTTTCCCGACATCAAGATTGAATTTGTCAATAGTTTCCCCGATCTCAAAGTCGAGTTTGTCGATAGTTCTCCCGATCGCTGCGGAGAGTGGCAAGTTGTCGAGTCGTTCCCCGACTTTACGGTAGAAGAGGTTACGTCGTTTCCCGATCTTACCATTGAGGAGGTGACTTCTTTCCCAGGGTTGCCTTGAATTTCAGCCGCAACAGAATCGTAACTATTCAGGTGTCCGATCGCGCCTCGGGTGTAGAAACCCGGTTTCTCAA
>CAKZKB010000182.1 GCA_937121005.1 uncultured cyanobacterium
CTACATTTTCCCAAAAGAACTGGAATTTAAAACTAAAGACGAGCATCTATCTTATCTTCAGTCGTATCTTCACGAGAACGGCAGAAGTGTCAATGTTAAAATGTACGATGCTAATTGGGAACACAATTGTATGTTACCCGCAACGTCCCTCAATGAATTTATCGACCCCTGCGATGTTTTAATTTTAGAAGAGGCAGAACATTTGCTATGGAACCAACTGTTTCGCCAGAAGCTAAATAAAGCGAAATATATCCTCGGTATTATCCAGACGAACTATAAGGCACGGAGCAAAAATTCGACTGATGCCTCCCATCTGAAAATTCGGATATTTATGGCTATTTCTCCCTATTATCATGCTTGGATCTGTCAGCGACACTGCGATCGCGTTATTTCCGTATCGCGATCGATCCAATATGCGAGCCCCATTCATGTCGCTGCTGTGAATGGAATTCGAGACAGTTTTTTGCAACCGCAAACTCACCATCACTTCGATAAAGATTTCTACTATCTCGGTTCGGTAGCTTGGGAGAAAAACTTCAAACAATTGATTGAGTTTTGTCGGTTTTGTCAAGTCGCGATCGATATTTACGGTTCGGGAACCAATTACGGTCGCGGTTCGACTATGGATGAAATTATAGCATACTCTCGCCAACATGGAAATCATCTGAATTTCAAAGGCTCGACTCCCGAACCTCACAAAACAGTCCAGGGATATAAAACGTATATTTCCTGTTCGGTTAGCGAAGGATATTGTGCGGCAAATGCGGAGGCGATCGCCATGGGAAAATTCGCCATCATTGCTCGCCATCCCTCTAACGAATTTTTCTATCAATATGATAATGTGTTATTATTTGACAGCGATCGAGAGTTCCGCCAACAGATCCAATATACTCTCAACAACGATCCAGTTCCCGTACCGCCATCGCAGCTAGAAGAACTTAGCTGGAAACAGAGGACTCGGCTGTTACTGTCTAAGTTCGTACCCGTCACCATTACCGATCGATAAAACCTGAAGGTTTCCATATGCGACAAAATCTCAAAGACTTTGCAACCCTTGTCAGCCAAACGTTACCTACGATCGAGCCGATCTATGAATTTGGATCGTTCCAAGTTTCCGAACAGATGGAGTTTGCGGATTTACGTCCGTTATTTCCCCACAAACAATATATTGGCTGCGATTTGCAAGAGGGGCCGGGTGTCGATCGCATATTAGATCTACATAATATCGATCTTCCCTCTGAATCAGTAGGGACAGTATTGTGTTTCGATACCCTCGAGCACGTCGAAGATCCCCGTCAAGCACTCAAAGAAATACATCGAATTTTGCAACCTAACGGAATTGTCATCATTTCATCTTTAATGTGTTTTCCCATTCACGATTGTCCTCACGATTATTGGCGGTTTACACCAGAAGCATTCAAGTCAATTCTGAAACCTTTCTCGCATTCATTCGCTGGATTTCAAGGCGTTAAAACTTTCCCACATACGATTGTGGGAATTGGATTTAAGGGAGATATACCTTCACTGGTGGAATTTCAAAAAGGGTACGATCGCTGGCAAAAAATGGGAAGTCGATCGATAATGAACTTAGGAATTAACCTACTTCCACCTGTATTGATACCAATAGCATCAGATTTACTGAGTCTGGTGACACGGTTAAAAAGACGCTGAATTGGTTTTTATAGAAGCTAATACTAACTCTCACTGAGATTTTGAAAAATTACTCTCATGTATCCTTTGACGGGAAAAAAGTATCCAAAAAAACAATAAAACCATAGCTGAGGGGAAGTCAAGAATGTTTTAATTTGAAACGGTTCTTCGATGACATCATGAACATCTCCTGCTAGCTGAAAGTAAGTAGAGATGGCGCGATTATTCACTCCTGGAAACAGGGTATCGTACTCAATTCTCGAAGACGAGGGAACAACGCTCAAGCCTTGGGATAAACCCAGGCCTAATAATGCTTGCTGGGAGAGAGTGTGTCGGTGATAAGGTTGATGTAACAAGCGTTTTTTATCCAATGGCCCCTCATCTATCCCGGATAAAGAAATGTCAGTCGCATTTGGTGTCTCTATGACTAGAATTCCGCCTTGTTCCAAACAAGAAGCGGCTTGACGGAAGAAATGGCGCGGTTCTTCAACGTGCTCGATAACTTGATAGGAAACGACGAAATCGTATTTTTTAGACAGAACGGTTTCATCCGCATATTTGGGAATGTAAGCATCGTATCCAAATACATTTTTATAACCTCGTTCCCGTAAAAATGATAAAAACAATCCTTGGTTGCAACCATAGTCAAGCAGGGTACTCGATTTGCGGAATCCATACTTTGACAGTAGCTTCAATCGAGTATAGTACATACAAGACAAAAAATAATCTAATCTCTGATTGCCTAAATAGCCTTGATAATATTCATCTAGATTGACGGCTTCTTTAGAGTGTAGAGAACCGCAAGAGGAACACCGCCAAACCGTGAATTTGCGATCGCTGAATTTACGGCGATCGGAGTAAATTTCCTCGACCTCCTTTGCGGTTTCCAGAGTTCCAGGATTGTCGCAAACATTACAAGTTGTAAAGTCGGTTGTCTTCATCTTTGCTAATAACGATCTAGAGAGTGCTTAACGAGATACGATCTGCTGCCATACTTGTCCATTGTAATGGAAAATTTCGGGTTGTATTTCTGGAGGGACGATCGCTTTAAACTCCTGATGGTACTTTAGGAGATCGTACCAGGGCACGGCATCGTTGAGATGATGCTCGAAGTGGATAGAAATATTCAGTGGCATCAAAATACTTCGCAACGGAAAGAAAGAACTGACCGATCGCAGTACGGGATTTCCTCGCCGTGCAATATCACCCGAATGCTCCATGGCAATTTTGAACTGATTTAAAACAGAAAGTACCCCCGTTCCTAAAACCGCCGCTAGAGCAACCGTCCAGTTAAAATAAATAGTTAGTAGGACGATCGTCAAACTCCAAGACACAGCCATATTACAAAATAATTTCCAATTGCGAGCGTAGCTTTGGACGGCACTACAGTCATCGTGTCGCCGACAGACGAGAACGTAGCCAGGAACGAGCAACACCTTCAGACAGTATAACCACAGCGATCGCCCCGTGTAAATGGTATTGGGACAGTTTTGCGGATCGAACTCCTCAACCGGGTGCAGGTGATGGATCTTATGTCCGATCTCCCAATGATTGACGTAATCAATCCCAAAGGAAAGGCAGAAAAACTGACCCATCCTCCGATTCCAGATGCGGCTTTTTTTCGCATCCTTAAAAACCAAGAACATATTATGAGAAGCCTCGTGAATTGTCAAGATCGCCAGCGCAAAGTAGGCGAGTCCGAACCCGAAACTCCCCAAAGGCAAAAATATGAAGGCTGGCAAACTCAACCCCAACCAACAAAGACCCAACATTCCCGCAAAAATTAGGACAAGAACTGATAAGTTCAAACTGTTATGAACGAGGGGATTTTTATGGCGATAGTGAAAGCGGTTGCCGAGAAATGTTCCCTGACGGATCCATTCTGGTTCTTGACTTAGAGGGGTCGATCGCTTCAACCGCGAACTCGATTTTAGTGAGGTCGCATTCATGGCTTTTTCCTCAAGATTTGTGGGTTATTCTAAAAGTGTCGGATCGATTCCGAGTGACTGGAGTTGTTCGGGACTGAGTGCTTTCAAGCGATCGGTTAATTGCTGTCGCTTTTGCCGTTCCTGTTCGGCCTGGTGTTCGGCGATCGCGGCTCGTTCTTTCCCCGTCAGCAGTAGGTTTCCTTCTCGATCCCACCAGCGCAACCAGGGTTGTTCTGCGTGCCCCAAATACGTGCCTCGCCAGACTCCTAACTCAACATTCAGGCGGTTAATGAAATAGTGGCCGCGATCGTTAGGAGTCAAACGCTGGTAGGTAAAATCTTGCCAGTGATACATCTCCAACTTTCCCGTACCCACCACATAAATTCCGTAGTAAGGGATACGAATGATTTTTTCGTAAACCCAAAATTTTCCTGGTTTTTGAGTTGTGCCATCGACGACTTTCAAGGGAGTTTTATCCCGTTCTTCCGCACCCGTTCCCGATGCAAATTCCAGAGCAATTAGAGGAGGAGTGTACTCTCGCCAGAGAACGTAGGAACGGCGAATTTGTCCGTCGAGTAATGGCGGAACTCCCGGCACGTAAAACCAATCGGGTGCTTCCGCACCTTTTTCGGGAGGGTCGGTTTCTCGCCAGTAGATGCCACTATCTTGACCGATCGCGTAATCACCGTCAGGGTGCAATTGTTGGAGTACGGGTTCGATGGAGTCGGTGAGAAGTAGGCTTTGAGGGTGTTCTTGAAAGTTCTTCACGAAAGTACCATCTTCTGCGGGAAGTTGGGTATGGTCGGGAAAAGGACGCAGTTGCGGGTCTTTGATGAGTTGACTCATGGTTTCTCACCTCCTCACTCAGATTTTCTCATCGACGGTTTTTGAAAAATGGTATCTATCTTCAGTTTAACCTATTTATCGAGCGATCGCAACCTATTCAGTTACATCGCACAACAAACCGCCAAGCAGTTGAAAATTGGTAATAGACGGATTGGGACCGACGATATCTTTCGCCTTCTCGATCGCCTCGGCGATGCTATTTGCGGTGTCAAATCCCATAATATCAGCCGGCCGTTTCGCCTTGGGTTTGACGACAATCACTTTGCCAACATGAGACATTCCGTAACAAGACCAGTACCACATATAAAAAGGATGCACCCCATGAAACGCATAGGAATTGCGATACAAATCGATATATTTGGGATTGTAGGCAAATTCCTCTTCGTATTTTTCCTCGATGGTTTTGGGATCGATAGTGTCGGTCAACACCCGATTGTAAAACTCGATATACGATGGATGGTGAACGGGATGAAAATCTTCATGGAGGGGATAGAGAACGATGTATACTCCCCCTTCTCGAATCAGCGGCCGACCGCGATGAAAGTTAAAACAATATCCTAATGTCTGGCACATAACCAGAATCGGATTCATAATCGAGTTAACATGATACGGGCCAGTATGCGGAAGTCCGACGATGACAATATCCGCTTGACCTCGAACGGGAACTGCTTGCTGGCGGTAAACGTTTTCTAAAGTTTTCTCGTGGACGGGTTCAGTTTTTCCGGCGTAAATTCCAGTCAGTCCGTAGGGTGCGTAGACTTTACTAAAAACTTGTCGTTTTAAGGAAACAGGAAGCAGATCGGTTGTCAGTTTGTTGGCAGCAAAATTGAGCTTGTCGAAAGCGTTAAATTTCCAAAAGGGTTTGCGAAGAAATGTCAACCAATACGGCATCGAGTTGTTGTCGATCGTCGTTTCGATCTTGAATATATTGATATTTTCCTCGATAATTTCTCCCATGCGATCGCACGATGAATGCAACGCAGAACGATTGGGATCCATATACGATCGCGATCGCATTAAGGTATGATGGTTGTGGTGACAGCGAATCGTTCGGTAGGTACTCAATCCAGTGGAAAAAGATTTGTGACCGCCATCGAGAGAGACGATATTGATATTCACGTAAATGGTGAGATCGGACTCAACAACGCGGCGGCTGATTTCTACTTCTTCACCGCGATCGGTTTTACCTATATAGACGTTATTTTCTGCATCTTCGGCATCGTGATTGTACAGTTTGTCGGGATAAAACGCATTGAAAATTTGTTTCCCAAGCACTCGCTTCAGTTCGGAGGGAGTCATTTTGCGGTGAAAGGCGATCGCCGCAATTAAATGAATGTCCGTAATTCCGGCGGCGGCGAGTTTGTCGAGAACTTTGCCAATAATTCGTTCCCGCAAATCTGGGGTTTGCATGGGGGGAATGGGTAAGGAGAGATCGTCAAAAGCGATCGTTACTTTCATTCCCGGTTTAAGTTGTGCTGAGAACGGATCGCACCCCAATGGATTTTCCAATGCGTTCTCGATCGCCGTATCAATATCCGCGATCGACTCAATAGGAGGAGGTGGATAAAGAACTCGAGTTCCCGCCGGAAGAGGTTCGGATAGAAAACCTTCTCCGTAGGTGAAAATCGCATTTTTGCTTCGATCTAAAATACGGACGAAATCGGAGCGATCGGGATAGTTTCCATTACTCATTTGTTTTGACCTAAATCAATAGCCAGCGATCGTTCGCTCTGGAGAAGAATACAGTTTCATTTGCCTAAATTAAACCTAAGCTAATCCCCAGACAACCAAACACGAAATGAACTAAAGAGACTCCAATTAGATTGTGGGTACGTTGGTAGACAAAACCAAAGACAATACTTCCCAATACAGCAAAAACGATCGGTCGCGTTCCAAACGGAGCGTGAACCATACCAAAAATTAGTGAAGTCATCACAATGGGATAAACTACTTTTAATTCACTAGCAAACCGTTGAATGGAAATTTGTACGGCAGCACGCACGAATTCTTGGAGATAGCTGTGTGCCATATATATTAACACAAATGTCAAGGGTAGAGGCTGGAATAATTTAGCAGTTAAATCGAGCGTGGGTACGATTGTATCGACGATCGCCACGATAATCCATAGCAAAACTCCAGCCCCTAGACTCACTACAACTCCATCAATTATAGACTGTTTGGTATTTTTCTTCGTAATTCCAATTTCTTGAAATGATAAGTCAAGTTTGTTAAAACTAAGTAACGCTGGCAAAATCATAGCAATCACAAGATATCCGACCAAAAATTGGATGGAAGACACATTGTAATCAACTAAAGAGTCATTGACGATGGCATTTAAAATTGTAACCAGCAGCAAGCAAAGAAAGAGAGAAAATAGGAAATGAGCGAAGCGGTTGCGTTCCTTTAACTCATCAATTTGTTTTTGAAGAACGACAATATGTTTGTCGCTCAATCCTCGCAATAAATCGTTGACTTGGTGGGTAATGGTTTGGCTAATAGTATTAAAGATATCCGATCCAGTGGAAATTTTGGTCAGCAGTTTTTGCTTGGATAGTATCCATATCTCAGTGTTCGGAATGGCAGCTTCTATCGTGCAACTCCGAGGAGAACCATCGAAAAAAGACATTTCTCCAAAACTGTTACCTGCCTCCATCTCTTTAAACTTAATGTTATTTTGGGTTTCAGGTTCGCGTTTGTAAAGACCGATCTGACCCGATATTAGAAAAAAAATTTCGTCTGTCGTTTCTCCTTCGGCAAAAATTGCCTCTCCCGCTTGGTAAGAGCGAGTGTCGCAAATTTTCTCAATGTCGCTAATTTGGGTATCGTTGAGATTCTGAAGAATTTCAAACTTTTCTAACATCGATCGCTCCTAAACTGGGGCCAGGTGAGTTAAACCATCAAAGAACGAGATTTTTACAAAACTATCACAATAAAGTCCTATTGTTGGGAATCTTCTGATTTTCTTAAGATTCTCTCAGTCTTAGTTGAGATGAAAGTATTGACGAATAAAGCGATCGCGAAGCCGATCGGGAAACCAAGACGCGATCGCACTCATAAAAGCCTGTTGTCCCACTAGATATCGAGTTTTGGGTACGCGATCGCACAAGGCCCGAATTAAAGTTTTGGCAACGCGATCGGGAGACATTGCTTTTTCGACTTCTTGCAAAGCGATACTGTATTTTCGTTCCAGATTCTTTCCATACAATGTCTGGCAGTTTTTAGATAGAGGAGATTGGACGGTGTTGTTATTTGCAACTGCTTTTTCCCAGATTTTTGTTTTAACAAAAGGCGGCTCGATCGCCACAACTGAAATCCCCCAAGGATGGAGTTCCATTCGCAAAGAATCCGTTATCGCTTCCAAGGCAAATTTGGACGCACAATAGGCTCCTGTAAAGGGAAATGCTACGAATCCCGACACCGAACTCATATTGACAATTCGACCTTTCGCCGTGCGAACGGCTGGTAAAAATGCTTGAATAACTGCCACTTGTCCGATGACATTAACCTCTAATTGATGTCGAAACTCTTCTAAAGAGAGACATTCGATGGGTGCAGAGACTAAAATTCCTGCATTGTTAACTAAGCCATACAAACCGCGATCGCCGATTGCCTTTTCTATCTCGTCGCGAGCGGATTCAATAGTGGAAAGATCGGTAACATCAATAACGAGTGGAACGATCGATTTTGGATCGAGTTGCTGTAAAAGTTCGCCATGTTTCTGCTGGCGAACGCCTGCAAATACACGAAATCCAGCTTGTGCGAGCGCAACGGTACAAGCTGTACCAATTCCGCCCGAGGCTCCAGTAATTAGTATTGTTTTTTGGCGATCGCTAACAGTCATAGGGTTAAAAAATGAGAAAGATTGCGAGTGCTTGAAAAGAAAGTTTTACGCTCGCTCTTTTTTTAGGTCTTGCGATTTTGCTGTAAAAATCTCTGTCGAATAGCAAAGGGAAAATAGAAAATCAGCAACAGTAAGAATATAATTGCATCTCCATAAAATATATACCAAGGCCAACTTGGAAGAAGGTCTAGAAGAGATGGAATTTCAGGCTTTTCTATAAGAAAAAAGTAGTTACTGCCGATTTTTACATTGACAATGAAGACAACCAAACCGTAAATATTTAGAGCGAGGAAGGATCGAAGAACATCTTTGAAAAAGGGACGATATTTCTCCACAGCAACAAGATAAACGCCAGTCGCGATCAGCGCACCATGATTTGTCATCGTTTGCACGAATATAAAATTTGGAAAGCTAGAAGCATCTAGCGGTGTTGTCAAAGTTGCCAATCCGCCATTAATTCCAAAAAAATAACACAAGGGATAAAACTTCTCATTTTTGGTTATGAGTGCTAAAATACTGATATAAGTCATGATGTTACATAATTCTAGAGGCAGCATCGTTTGCAACGACCATTGTCCTAGAGAAAGTTTCCAACTGTGCCATGCAACTTCGCTGGCAACTAACAGAACGACTAACCCATAGCGAAAAAAGAAATGCAATTTTCGGTAACGGTTCAATCGGAATCTAACTATAGCGACGTTGATTGAGAAGATCGCCAACAGCGCAACCCAATGCCGAATTTCAAATAGTTGAAGAGTTTCTGCCATTACGATTTACATAAAATAGTCGTTGGTGACAATCGTTTTAATACATTAATGTTTGTCAAGACCTCCTAAAATTTCCACTGTTGGATCGGCCACTCTTTTTTTTGGGCGACTTTGCGAAGAGTACGACTAGGGTTTACTGCTATGGGATTCCCAACAGCAGATAGCATGGGGAGATCGGCAATGCTATCACCGTAAGCATAGCTTCGATCGAGATCGATACCGAGTTGCTCGGAAAGCCGTCGCATCGATCGCGCTTTTTCCTCTCCAGCTAAGGGTAAACCGATGATTTTCCCAGTATAGCATCCATCGATCGCTTCTAGGTCGGTGGCGATCGTCCCATCGACCCCCAGAAACT
>CAKZKB010000183.1 GCA_937121005.1 uncultured cyanobacterium
ACCTAAAACCTAAAACCTAAAACCTAATCCCTCCTTACCCGACCGCCAATTCGGGAGCAGCTAAGGCCAGCAGTTCGTCCACTGTGAGACTGCGCTTTAGTTGAGTGGAGCGATCGCGGACTGCATTGAGTAGGGACTGACTGCGATCGGCATCGAGTTCGAGACCGTACTCGCGCAACACGCGATTGAGCAGGTGGCGGCCGGAGTGTTTGCCCACCACCAAGCGACGCTCGCAACCCACCTCCTCGGGGGCGAACGGCTCGTAGGTACTGGAGTTTTGCAGGATACCGTGAGCGTGGATCCCCGACTCGTGGGCGAAGGCGTTAGAGCCGACGATCGCCTTCCAGGGGGGCAGGGGACTCTGGGAAACCCGAGCCACAAAAGCCGACAGTTCCCGGAAATGCTGGGTTTGGATCCCCAATTTCAGACCGTAGATCTGCTTGAGGGCCATCACCACTTCTTCTAAAGCGGCGTTCCCGGCTCGTTCCCCCAGACCGTTGACGGTGGTGTTCACAGATGCGGCCCCGGCCCGCACCCCGGCCAGGGCGTTGGCGGTGGCCAGGCCCAAGTCGTTGTGGGAGTGCATCTCGACGGGAATTTCGAGACAAGAGACCAACTTTTGCACTTTCTCGAAGGTGGAAAACGGATCGAGAATGCCCACCGTGTCGCAGAAGCGGAAGCGAAACGCACCGCATTCTTGGGCGTATTGGGCCGCGTCGATGAGAAAGTTTTCGTCAGCGCGGGAACTGTCTTCGCCGCCGACACTAATTTCTAAACCGCGATCGCAGGCGAAATTAATAGTATCGCGCAACTGTTGCAGCATTCGGCTCCAGTTTCCTTGAAATTTGACTTGGATTTGGATATCGGAAACGGGAATCGAAACGTGAACTCGGCTCAAACCGCAGTGAATGGAGGCTTCCACGTCGGAAATAACCGCACGATTCCACCCCAAGAGTTTAGCGTTGAGACCCGCATCGGCGATCGCGCGAATGGCTTTCGCTTCGTCTTGGCCCATGGCGGGAATGCCGACTTCAATTTCGCTAACGCCAATGGTATCGAGAAATTGGGCGATCGCCACTTTTTCTTCGAGGCTAAACGCCACACCTGCGGCTTGTTCGCCATCTCGCAGCGTCGTATCGTTAATGTAAATTGCCGTTGCAGCGCTCATAACAGTCTCCCACAGTAGAGATCGGCTCGTAGGTATTAGGGATTAGGTATTAGGGATGTTTTTCCGTAAGTCTCCCTAAAACCTAGAACCTAAAATTCCTACGAATTGTGCGTGTCGTCAATTCGATCTGTATAAGATCGCGATATTAGCTACGCTGACACCCCCAAGGTGAGACTGTCTTCGGCTAAAAAGTGTTCCAAATGGAAAGCCCGATCTTCGGTTTCTAGAAGGATTTTCTCGTATAAGAACCGAGTGGCGCGATCGCCCACACTTTCCGCTTGCGTCGCCAGACGGCGCAGCAATGCCACCATTTCTTGCTCGGCCCCTAGGTTATGTTCGACCATTTGACGACAATTAAATGCGCCATCGGGTTCGGGCGTAAAGCAGCATAACTCCGCCAGTGCAGAAAACGATCCCGCCGGGACACCACCCAAACCGTTAAGGCGTTCGGCCGTATCGTGGGCGTGTTCTTTTACCGTGTCGTAACTTTCCTGGAAAAATTCGTGCAGGGAATAGAATTCCGTTCCTTCAACGACGAAATGATGTTTTTGATACTGCAAATACAGAGCTTGAAAACTCGCATAAACGAGATTCAATCCTTCGCAGACAACGGTAGTGACATTTTTTTCGATACCGACGGGATTGTCGCCGATTTCGCCAAAGGTTTGGACGATTGTTTTAGCGGTCATTCGATTTCTCCAAAGTGAGTAGTAGTAGACAGAAAACAAACAGAGCAGGTTAGCGATCGCGGCTGCAAATCGCCGCGTTTTCCCAGCAACGCTCCAGCCAATCCAGGCTTTCTCCGCGAGATGCGAGAAACTGTCGCACGGTGCTGCGGACTAAAAACAGTCCCACTGCATGGTTGACCTCGACGCGCAACGTCCCGTCGGCGGGACAAGCGCAGGGGATATCGAGTTCTTGCAAGCGGCGGTAGATCGACCAGCGATCGCCCCTTTGCACGGATACGATGTGTCCCCAATTGGGAGGCATAGAAGTAGATGAGTTCATGGTGAGGTATGAGGTGTGAGGTATTAGGTATTAGGTATTAGGTTTTAGGGATTAGGTGCGAGGTACGAGGTTCGAGGTTCGAGGTTCGAGGTCTGAGGTTCGAGGTCTGAGGTGCGAGGTACGAGGTTCGAGGTTCGAGGTCGTATTCCCCCCAAACCCCCAAACCCCTAATCCCCTAATCTCCCATCCCCCCAATCCCCCAAACCCCTAATCCCCTAATTCCTCTAAATTCCGAAGTTGGGTTTCTAAAACTTCAATGCGATCGACGAGCAACCGCAAGGCGATCGCTTCGGTATCGGGAAGTTGACCGTGTTCGAGGGGCGTGCTGACAGTGTTGCACTTGCAAACATTGCGACTGGGAATGCCAACGGCGGTACAGTTGGCCGGTACGTCTTGCAACACCACCGATCCGGCCCCAACGCGGGCGTAGTCGCCAACGTGAATGTTGCCTAAAACTTTGGCCCCCGCACCGATCACCGCGTGATTACCAACGGTGGGATGGCGTTTGCCCGTTTCTTTCCCCGTGCCCCCCAAGGTTGCATTCTGGTAAATCAGGGTATAGTCGCCAACGATCGCGGTTTCGCCAATCACCACGCCCATGCCATGATCGATGAACACCCCTTTACCCAAACGAGCGCCGGGATGAATTTCGATCCCGGTGACAAAGCGGGCGACATGGGAAATGAAGCGAGGAAAGAAAACCACACCGCGACGGTGCAACCAGTGGGCCAGGCGGTGGGCCGCGATCGCGTGCAAACCGGGATAGCAGCACAAGACTTCCAGCCAGCTACGGGCCGCCGGATCGCGATCGAAAATGGCGGCCGCGTCTGCAAACAGGGGCAACGTTAGTCGCGTTCTACCCGCAGGCGATCGCCGTTGCAGAATTGGGAAGCTAGGCAAGGAAAAAGACATGGCTTTGCGTGGGGCTGCGTTTTCCTGTTTATAGCAATTCCCATTTAGAGCCGACGATCGCTATTTCCCCATCCAGCTTTATTAGGTAAATTGGCCGCGTACTCAACCGCGAAATCCCCCATCGTGCCAAGTATTAACACTTTCTTTCGGGACGGGGTACGAGTATTTTTTATCCAGAAAGCAAGTATTTCTGCGATCGGGTGTCAGTATTCTGCACTCAACGGCAAACCATTACCCGCACGGGGATAGACCGCAATTTTTCCGCGCCACTAACTCTACCTATTGGTGTACTCAGGCGGCGGTTTTTTCCGGTGCGATTCGTATATTTCTTTTTAAAACTGTAGCAAAGGATGCAAAAACACTCGTTTGCCTTTAGAAATTTTTCCAGATCCTCGCGATCGAGTCACCATTCCCGCAAAAGCGCCGCCCCATCTCTCCAAAACAACGAATTTGGGAGAGACACAAACTATCGGCAGTATCTTGTTACAAATCTTGACACAAAAGCGTAACGCCAGCTACGAAAAAATAAAAAAATTGCTAAATTCGATACAGACACAAAAATTGCCGATCCAGAAGCTATACTATTTAGTATCTAATGTAGCAAAACTGAAAAGTGTGAGTGGTATAAAGAAATCGTTTTATTTAAGCACTCAAATCGCCGCAAACTCACTCTGGGTAAGGGTTTGGACTGAGTACAGCTATTTCCGAGCGTGACGAGAAAAACACCAGTACGTCACTCGATAAATACTCGTACCCCCAACTTAAAAAAAAATATTTCCTTGGATTAGCGCGGGTTACAGCCGTTGAGTACCCTGCTAATTATCCAATAAATCCTATGGCGGGCCTCGCAGTCAACGGCTCCCGGAACCACTGCTATAACTTTTTTCAAAGCCGAGCATCCAAATCGAAAAGAACTGGGCTGAGTTCGGTAAACCCAGATGAGACATCAAGTTGTTTCGTTTCAGTCGCCTCCATCGCCACTCGAAACAAACAACCCGACACCACCCACTCTCAATTTGCCCTTTACCCAGCCAAATACATGACACCGCCGCCTCCAACCACCCTCCTGAACTCTGCGCCCACCACGATGCCCGTCTTAGACATTACTGCGACCCAAACTCAAACCAAAGTCAAAGTCGCCAAGTCTAACGGTAACTGCGGTTGCACTAGCACCAACGATACTGCTGCACCCATGAGCGAGTCTATGCAAGCTCGCATCGAAAAGCATCCGTGCTACAGCGAAGAAGCGCACCACCACTACGCTCGAATGCACGTCGCCGTTGCTCCCGCTTGCAACATTCAATGTAACTATTGCAACCGTAAATACGACTGCGCCAACGAAAGTCGTCCCGGAGTCGTCAGCGAACTGCTAACCCCCGAAGAAGCGGCTCACAAAGTCCT
>CAKZKB010000184.1 GCA_937121005.1 uncultured cyanobacterium
AGGGAACAGAGGAGAATGTTTTTCATCCTTCATCCTTCATCCTTCATCCTTAAAGCCAATCCCTCAAACCTCATCCCTCAAACCTCACACCTCGCACCTTATTCGCCCGTCCCCTGTTTGCTCGCCGTCTGAATGTACAGAATGATGAGGAAAACAGTAGGAACGAGGACAAACAGAATAGAGGCGATGTAGCCTAGGTTGTTAACTTCCATCGTACCGAAGCCCCTGGGTGTTTGATACTCAGCTTCCCCACCATATCACGAAAGGGGAACCGCGATCGCCTACGGTTTGGTTTTCACGCTCACCGGGCCATTGACCAGGGTTTGGCAAGAGAGGCGGTAGCTATCGGGCTTCTTTTTCAGCTTCCTTTTTTCGACTTCCGTGCGTGGCGAGAGATTTTCCATGCCCTCAACCACCTCCATAATGCAGGTTCCGCACTGGCCGTAACCGCCGCAGTTGGTCATCTTGCCCCAGAGGGTATAGACATCGATATCGTTTTCTAAGGCTTTGAGGCGTAAATTGGCCCCATCTGCGGCCACCACTTCGAGATCTTCGTTGACGAATTTGATATTGGCCATAAGTATTGCGTTTTGTTTCGCTTCGTAAACAATTTTAACATTTAACGCCAACGAGAGGATATCTAAATAATCTAACGATCGACTATTGACGATCGCTCTTTTTTGTGATATGCTCGGTAGCCGTAGGGGAGTGCTATATATAAACTTTTGTAACAATTTTGCCGTTTTGCCGTAAAAAGGGGCTGCGATCGCCAGAGAGAAGAGTAGAAGAGCAAGGAGAAAACCATCATGGGATTTTCATCTGTCCTGCCAAACTTCTTTTCTTTCATGCGCGTCGGGCCCTTACCCGATCGCGTTCGCTACCAACGCCGTTACAGTCCTAGCGATATTGAAGGGGAAGCCACTGTCATTGACAAGATTTCCCCCGGACGCAAGGGAGGAGTGAAGTTTCGCGGCACTTGGTGGTCGGCTCGCTGTCCGCAGGCGATCGCTCTCGATCCAGGTACGTTCGTTCGTGTTGTGGGTCGGCAAGGTATCGCCTTGTTAGTCGAGCCTATATCGCTCCCATCCTAACTATCCTACCAGAAAGAGTGCTTTTATGGGGAATCGTTTTTACAACGCATCAACGCGACAACGAACAACGAACAAGGGTACATCTGTAGGTTGGGTTGAATTACAACGCATCAACGCATCAACGAGCAACGAACAACGAACAACGGAGTCCAGTCACTTCTGAACTCTGAACTCTGAACTCTGAATTCTGAGGGTATCGTTCCTCTACCCAACCTACAAGATTTCTGAGGTTAATCCAAAATCGGAAATCCAAAATCCAAAATTGATACGACGATCGCGCTCAACCAAGTTTGCAGGTTGTTCGTCACCGTATCGATGGTGTTGTGGGTGGCAGGTAAGCTGTCAACGATGGTTCCGAGGCACAGCAGCATTAGGTAGGAAATGGAGTATTTAAACAGCGATCGCGCCCGCTCGCGATCGTCGGGGGACTGGAACAACTGCCATGCTTTTTTTAAGAAAATCCACCCCAACCCCAGGGCAAAAACTGTATAAGTTGCGCCGCAAACTCCCAACGGATAGACAAGAACGAAGGTAGAGGGCAACATGATCAGCGTATAAAGCCAAATCTGTTTGGAAGTTTCTTCGTTGCCTTCAATCACGGGTAACATGGGAACGCCGACTTCAGCATATTCATCGCGAATGTACATCGCCAGCGCCCAAAAGTGGGGCGGAGTCCACAGGAAAACGATCGCGAATAAGGCCCAAGCCCCCCAACTCAGATCCCCAGTAACAGCAGACCAACCAACAAGCGGGGGAATGGCTCCAGCCGCACCACCAATGACGATGTTTTGAACGGTATTTCGCTTCAAGAAATGGGTGTAAATTAGCACATAGAAAACAATGCCGGACATGGCTAAAGACGCAGCGAGCAAATTGGCAAAAATGGCCAGCAAACTAAAGGCGATCGCGGCTAAAGTAATGGCAAAGAGAATCGCATCGCGCACCCGAATTCGTCCCGAAGGAAGCGGCCGATGGCGAGTGCGCTCCATGATATAATCGATGTCGCGATCGTAGATACAGTTGACTACATTGGCCGAAGCGGCTGACAGCCAACCGCCTGTCAAAGTGACAAGCAATAACAACGGATCGACTCGTCCTTCAGCCGCGATCCACATTCCCGCCGCCGTCGTAATTAACAACAAAACAATGATGCGCGGCTTGGTCAGTTGGTAGTAACTTTTGACAATTTCAAAAATGTTTTGATGGTGGGGACGGATTTCGCTACGAATCAATTCTTGCATCTTTCGTTTGTTTGGTAATTTGTAAGGGGTAATCGGTAATGGGATAGAAATGCGTTTTTATGTTAAACTTTCCGCACTTCACACCTCACACTCAATGGCTGAAAAGAGCAGGGCATGGCTACAAGCCTACAACTTCAGCCAGAATTATTGTTCATTGTTCATTGTTGATTGCTCATTGAAATGCGGAAAGCAAATGTTGTAAAAGCGACTAAACTACCGAATAGGGCCGCGCCGACGGTATGGTGGGCGACGGTGAGGGGTTCGACTTGCAAGTGCAGGTAAAAGGTAGCAGTTCCGAGGAGAATTTGCAAGGCGACTAGGGACGCAGCAATAGTAGACCAGCGCCGTAACAAAGGGTTGAGGGCGCTCGATCGCCAGACCCAGACCGATAAAATCAAAACCGCCAGAGTGGGAGGAACCACACCCAAAATATGCCCGTTCATTACGGTACATAACTGTTGGTTTCCGAAGCATTGGTGCAAGGCCCAACGGGAGGCAACCAAACCGCCGAGGAGACATTGCAGGTAGACTAAAATAGCCGCGATCGCGCCGACCCAACGCAATTTTCCGGCCGTTCCCGTGCCGCGATAGGAGGTTAAAGCGCAGCCGATCGCCACTAAAATTCCTAAGAACAAGAGCGCCGTTCCTAAATGAGCGGTGACGATATCGAAGCGCAGCAATTCGGTGACGGTTAAGCCCCCTAAAACCCCTTGAAAGACGATCGCGCCCAGGGCAAATACGGAGGCGATCGGCAACCATTTCGGAAGTTGCTGTCGCTGCCGCCAAGACAACCCGCACAGGGCGATCGTCATCATGCCAATCAAAGACGCATCTAAGCGATGAAACCATTCGAGAAAAACTTGGAGGTTCATCTGCTGAGTCGGAACCAATTGGCCGTAGCATAGCGGCCAGTCGGGACAGGCTAACCCCGCATTGGCAACTCGCGTGGCACTGCCGACGGCCATCAAAAGTACGGTGGCGATGGCAATTTTCCAGACCAACCGCCGAACGCGATCGATCTGGGTTGTGGATATAGGGGATAGGGTAGACTGATGGAATGTTGAGTCTGTCACGATCGCTACCTCTAGGGCGATTGTTAAAGAATCCTTATCTCGAGTGTCCTTGCGGCTCGATCTCCTTATTACCTTAAAGGCGACTTGCCGAAAAATGTCAAGTTGAATGTCAAGTTTTAGGAAGGTTTCCGATTCCGATTGCCCAAAGACGGTTTATTATAACAAAGGTCTCCAATGTTGGCCAGGTCACGATCGATGTCGTCGGTCGAAACGAGAATGCGGCTGCAATTGCTAAACTGGTAAACAAAGACTCGATCGGCACTCGCACCTTACACCGCGCCCCGTCGATCGCTGCCCAGTCCACCGAGAGGAAAATAAGAGTTATGGGATTATTCGATCGCGTCAGCCGCGTCTTGCGCGCCAACATGAACGATCTCGTCAGCAAAGCCGAAGACCCAGAAAAGGTTCTCGAGCAGTCTATCATCGACATGAACGAGGATCTGGTGCAACTGCGGCAAGCGGTCGCCAAGGCGATCGCCTCCCAAAAGCGGACTCAACAGCAGTACAACCAAGCCCAGTCGCAAGCCAACCAGTGGCAGCAACGCGCCCAACTTGCCCTGCAAAAAGGCGACGAGAACCTGGCTCGCGAAGCCCTGGTACGCAAAAAAAGCCAAGGCGAAACAGCAGCCACCCTCAAAACCAGCCTCGACCAACAAACCCAACAGGTCGATACGCTCAAGAAAAGTTTGATTCAACTCGAGAGCAAAATTTCCGAAGCCAAAACCAAAAAGAATATGCTCAAGGCGCGGGTACAAGCCGCCAAAGCCAACGAGCAGCTACAAAGCACCCTGGGCAACATCAACACGAGCGGGGCCATGTCCGCCTTCGATCGCATGGAAGAGAAGGTGCTCGAGCTCGAGGCTCGCTCTCAAGCCGTTTCCGAACTCGGCGGCCACGATCTCGAAAGTCAGTTTGCCCAACTCGAGGCCGGCAGCGATGTCGATGACGAACTGGCGTTAATGAAAGCCCAACTATCCGGCGGTTCGGTCGAGCAACAAGCCCTTCCCGAAGGTGCAGAAACCGAAGGACAATCGAGTGAAGGGCAATCTAAAAGCGAAGTCGATTCGGAATTAGAACAGTTGCGATCGCAATTGGATCAATTGTAAAGGTCAGGGATTAGGGATTAGGTGGGAGGTTTCAAGGATGAAGGCGGAAGGATGAAGGATGAATATTAATTTCCCCCTAAACCCCTAAACCCCTAAACCCCTAATCTCCCCATCCCCCCCTAGAACCTAGAACCTAAAACCTAAAACCTAAAATCCCAAACTCATTTGGCTCAGGCAAGCGAGCAGTTTCGGGAACAGATCGTTAAGAATCAAGAAACTATCGCGCGATAGCACCAGCAAGGTACAGTCGGAATCGGCAACCCAAGTAGAGGTATAGCGGATTTCGGCTCCGCCTGCAAACAGGTTATCGATGCCGAAATGATCGCCAGTATTAAAATAGAGTTCGGTTTGGCCGGTTTTTTCGGCCACTTTGCCGCGATAGACGACGCACAATTCGGTCGCTAGATCCCCTTCTTGATAAATCGTTTGCCCAGTCTCGAAGGCTTTCTTTTGGAAGGGACGGCTGATGGGTAACAGTTCGTCAAGTGATAAGCTACCGAGCAAAGGAGTCGTTTTGAAAAACAGGACGCGCTCGATATTAGAATTGTCTTGAGTGCGACCGTTTTTGTCCAGACAGAAGGCACGGTTAGCCACATCTTTCACCAGACGATCGCGCTCTTTAAACAGTGCGTCGGGAGGAGGATAGTTTTCCGCCGCCAGTACCAACACGGCCCCGATCCGGATCCAGCGATCGTCGGAAGCAAAGGCGGCCTCGAGTAACTTGTGAGCCCGATCGCGATCGACCCCAAACCGGGAACGGCTATCGCTGCCATCCTCGGCATACTCGATCAGGGGTAAAATTGGCACGACGAAGCGGCGATGCTTGATCGAGGCTAGAGCTTCGACGGCATTGGCCCGGCGGCGAGCGTCTTTTGTCCCCAAAATTTGGCGCACGTAGACGAGGGTTTGTTTGTGGCCGAAGGAGGCGACGGCGTGTAAAACGCGCTGCACGACGCGATCGCAGTAATCTTTCAGGGTGACATCCAACGATTGCCAGGCCCGCCGATCGCCAGGGATCTGCCTGCGCCAGTGGAGAATGCGGCCGACGCGATCGTAGTCCGGTTTCAGGTAACTGTAGAGCAGATTTCGCGCCCGCCGGGTGTTGACTTTGGCCGCAGCCGCGATCGCCGCTTCGGTTTGTTCGGGGCGCGACGAGTCGAGAAATTTCTCAACCAGGGGCAAACAGCGATCGCCATACTTGGCGAGGGCTTCGGCGGCCCGCAAGCGCACGTTCAGATCCAAGTCTTCCAAGCCACGCCCCACTTGTGGCATAAATTCGGGCGATCGAATGGCCCCTAACAGGTTCGTAGCGGCCACCCGAACCAGGGGGTCGGGGTGATCCAGTTCGGTGGTGGCCAGTTCGGCCAGTTGGGTGTCGCCGACGGGGTTGAGTTCGGCCAGGCCGTTTAACCCTTCGACGGTGACTTCGGCCGAAGCATGGATGAGGATATCGCGCAGCAAGGGGATTAACTTGGGGTTGCCCGTATTGCGAATCCCGCGCACGATCGCCCGTTTGGTGGTATCTTCGAGATCCGATTCCCACAAGTGCTGGCAAACTCCCGCAATTTCGGTATCGCGGCTGTCGGCATCGCGGGCGGCAACGCAGGCCAGGGCTTGGATTTGGGCATCTTCTGCCCGCACTAAGGGGCGAATTTCGTCATCGGTCAGTTGTTCTTTGTTCGCTAGCAAGGCCTCGAGGGCGATCCGTTGGATGCCTTCGTCGTTGGCTTTGATGCGATCGCGCAAGTAAGCAATAATGCCGGGATCGTCGGTTTTACCAAATAGCGTCACCGCCGCCGCCGCCAGTTTCGGATCGTTGCGCGACAGCAAGGCCTCAATTTCAGTAATAAAGCGGCTGGGGCGATCGATGCGGGCTGCCAATTCTAACCCCAGTAATTGTTCTTTGCGATCGTCCCCGGTTAGCAATTGTCCCACTTGAGCCGCATAATGGGGCGGAAGTTGGGTTAAGCCTTCGCTAACATCGCCCAAACTCACCGATCCGGCCCGCAGCATGGACAGCAAGGATTTTAAGTAACTTTGAGCGGTAAAATAGCGCACGACCACGAAGACGAGGCTCAATATCAATCCAAGCCAGACCATTTGTTGGGGGGGCATAATCGATTGTCCCACCCACAAAAACGCCCCGGCAAACACTAATCCGATGGAGAAAAATAAGCCATCAATGAACGATCGTAGCCGTCCGGTGAAGGTGTAAGGGACAGCGTTGTAATTGAGGTTGGTAACGGGTTGATCGAAGGCTGTATCTAAGGCTCCGTTGTTGAGTTGCAGGTACATAGCAACGGGAAAACCGCGCTGCAAGGCGAGTCCTAAAAATCCCACCGCCGTTGTCAGAGGGTAGAGAATATTCATGCGTTTCACCCCCAACTTGGCGAGTAGGGGACGAGTGCAAAAATAGAGCAGCAGCAATTGGGCGATGTTGTTAAATCCGTTAAACACCCCCAGAAATTGGGTTAAATCCTGCGGTCGCTGTTGGAAAAAGTCTGAATAGATACTGAAATATTGAAACTCTGCCAAGCTATAGAGGATAATCCATAGGGCTTTGCTGCTGGTCAAATAGTAGACGATCGGGTAGCGACGCAGCAACATTGGCAGTGCTTTCCAATTGTCAGCAGCAGTGGGTGGCGGTTTGCTACTGGCACTCGAAGTCGTCGTCTCGACTTTATCTTGAGTGCGCTCCAGGTAAAATAATTGAAAGGCGATCGCCACGTACAAAACGGGCATCACCAACAGCAAATTTCTCGGCGAAAAATGAGCCGCTAACACGCTGAGAGATCCCCCCCCAATCATGCCTCCGATGGCTTGGGCCATGGTTAAAAAAGGCACGTAGCGCTTGCGTTCTAGGGTATTAAAATAGTCTGAAATCAGACTTGGAAACAAAATATCTGTATGGATCGTCCACTGAAAGTAGATACCGATAAATAGCAAGTAATAAACGATAACGCTATCGGAAGCCAGCAGCCAACGCAAAATCAAAGACGAGACTAAGCCAATGGCAAGCAAGCCTTGAAACAGGCGTTCGTGGCTGTAGCGATCGACGATTTGCGAGAACCAACTGTAGAGTGGGATCGATATGGTTCCCACTAAGATATAGGCTAGGGGCAACGACTGGGGGCCGACTTTAGCAATAAACAGCGATCCGGCCAGACTGTAGGTCATGACGACGAGCCCGTACACTGAGGCTCCCAAAAATAGCAGGTGAGCAAGTTGGCTCACCTTCTTGTCGAGCAGTCCAAACCGTCGTTCGATCGCTTTTTCGAGCATAATGTTATATCCTAAACTGTTTTGGGGCAAACGTAACCCTACGCCAACGAACGTAGATCGTTTGACCACCACTACGAGGCGATCGCGCCGATTCCATTGTAGTCAGCCCAGACCCCGATGTATTCCAATTTACAAACCTTCATCCCGGCGATCCGGAGATGGACACAATCTCTCGATCCAATTTTCCCCAACAAATATACTCGGCACGAGGGCGATC
>CAKZKB010000185.1 GCA_937121005.1 uncultured cyanobacterium
GGGAAATTCTTAGAGGGGGTGGGGACGACGATCGATCGTCGAGAAGCAGTTGCAGCAAGTAGACGAAAGCGGCGATCGCGACGGTTTCGGCCGATCGCGTTTTTTGGGTGTAATATATTTTATACTACAACTGCGATCCGCTCGTAGAGCAGCTTTTAACCCGATCGCTACAGACGATGGCACAAACGGTTACATCATACCACTCAAGCAAATCTGGAAAACAGCATACCACATCCCGAAACCCCTGTAAACTCGTTTTTTAATGATTTCATTCTCAACAATTTCGATAATGCAAGTCATTTGCATTTACAGGGCTCTGTTTTGTCAAGAAACGATGACAATGGGTGGTAGTGCCTCCTCTGCACTCAAAAGGAAGCATTACCCACCCTTTGAGTTTCGCTACAGTTTGCTAAACCTCTGAGTCGTCGTCATTGTCAGGAATGCGAGTTATTTCGGCAATATCTTTCCCTTCAAGGATTGTACCTTTTAAATTGGCTCTGTCAAGCTCTGCCCCTAGAAGATTCGCCCCTAGAAGATTCGCCCCTCGAAGATTCGCCCCTCGAAGATTCGCCCCTTCAAGATTCGCCCCTCCAAGATACGCCCTTCCCAGATTCGCCCTTTCGAGATCCGCCCTTTCGAGATCCGCCCTTTCGAGATCCGCCCTTTCGAGATCCGCCCTTCCCAGATTCGCCTCTCGAAGATTCGCCCCTCCAAGATCCGCCCTTACAAGATTCGCACTATACAAGTCTTTTAAATCTAATATACAACCTTGTAAATTTAAGAAGCTCAAACAATCTAACGCCAAAACATTATTAGCATCGATGCGCTGTCCCTGCAATCGCCCGATCCAAGTGCCCAACGCATCTCGACTCGGCCAGTTAACCTGCGAAACTTCTCGGGTCGATCGCGCACAAGCATTCAAAACAGCAAGCAAAGATTCTTCTGCATTGCGCGATCGATCCATCATTATTTTAAATGTGGGTAACTCCAACTTCTCCATCGGCATTCCTTCAGATACCGCCGACTCAATCAGGCGACAAAGCATCGTTTGCCATTTGCGAACTGTTTCAATGGGTTGCAATTTAACTTCGTTGACAATAAAGTTAAATACATTCCTTTCCATGACCGATGGCCCGCAAATTTTCGCCCAACATTGAAGTGCGTCGCGATCGTCAAAATCTGAATTTGTAACCGATAGCTTTGCGTAAATTGTTTCCACTTCTCGGACAATTCGCTTCGCTGTCAGATATTCAGAAAAACTTTTATGCGTAAATTCAAACGTATCTTCTGTATCGCGCCAGAACTCGCTTTTACGAAAATAAAAGGTAGTTAGCAGGCATAAAATGCTAGTTTCTGAATCACCCTTAAGTGCTTCTTGCAGATCCTTGAGAGATTTCTGCAAATGCGAGTTACTGTTTTGACAGAACTTTTCAATTTCTTTAACGGTTGCCGTGCGTCCGTCATCATGCCAACAAGCCAGAGCAATTTCTTCAATCAAGTCGCTAAAATCTTCTTTGCCAATACCCGCCTGTTCGAGCGCTTCCTTCAGCAAATATTGTTTTTCGCCGCGACGTTCGTAGGCGCGATCGTAAACACCATAAAGCAAGTCCTGATAAATTTCGTTTAGGTTTGTTTGTTCGGTGAACTCTAGCCTACCTTCGTCGTAAGCTAAAGCGACTAAATAATTCAGTAGCGGCTGAACGGTGATGTCAAACAAACTATCGCGATCGATTTCTTGAGGTAAACCAGAAGAATAGTCTTTCCCTTTTTCCTGCCCGTATTTTTGCCACCATAACTGTCGTCCGTCATCAGACAGTAAATCTCGATCGTCTATATATTTTTTGCGATCGTCCTCCGAGACACAGTAAGGTAACAAGGTTAACAGTTGATGGGATTTAGGATTGTTATAATTCGTTTCAATTACAACATTTCGCCCCGCAATTAGCATTTGCAAACAAGCACGAGATTTACCTTCGTTGAAGTAAACAAGCTCGTCGCGGACTTTGCTAACAAAATCTCGAACTATATCAGCTGCGATTTTTCCTTGCATGGAGAGTTCGTCCAAGCCATCAAAAATAATTAACAAGGGCGACTCTTCACTGATTTCGTCTAAAATATTTTCGGACAGCTTGCCATCGCGTTTAGAAAATTCACCGATCGCGTTCCTTATGTCATTGAGCAATCGAAATCGATGTAACGGAATATGCAAAATTTTTAACTCGATATTTGTCGCTTGGCGAGCAGCAAACATTTTGGTAAAGGAGGATTTACCACTTCCTGGCCCGCCTGTAACAAAGCGGATAGCATCGCTAGGATCGGCCTTTTTTAGCCAGTCGTCGAGACTTTTCTCCAGATCGACGACAACTTTATTGGGTTTTGGCGAAGCAACCGGAGGACGATCGTCCGTTTTTTCCTCGTAGTACGCCCGCAAAGGAATGTAAACATCGCTCAGCGTAAATTCTTCACAAAAAACTTTTTCCAGAGCGAGTTCTTGCAAGCGCGATCGATAATTTTTCCAGGCTTGAGATTGTTTGTTGACCTGTGAAAAAGGATTTTCAAAGAAGTCATTCAGCTTACCATATTTTTCTTGTCCCTTCAGCCACTCCTCTTGAAGCGCCCGCGCAAAACAATCGGGTAAGCTACGGCTAATATTTTGTGCCTCGGCTTCATTGATTCCTTGCCCTCGCAACCACTCAGCAAAGCAGCTTTGGGCTTCCCCAACGAAAGAAAACTGCTGCGGTTGGTGGAAAAACTGGCGATCGATAAAATACTCGTTTGCTTCTAAGGCTACACAAAGAGACTCGAGTAAGGATTTAAAGTCGTTCGGGTCGCGATGGAACGGCTGCGGATTTTCCTCAACTAACCTTTTCATCGCCGCTATCAGCGATTTTGTGACCAACATTCCCGCGAGTTCTTCCGGCTTGTCGCTCAAGCCGATCTGTTCAAAAATCTCTATTACATTTTCCCTATTCAGTAAAGTTTTGCCGATCGCCAAAGTGAAGGCTTTCGGATCGTCAATGGCGAGATCCTTTGTCCAAAGCGATCGCGGCACTGCAACTCGAATTTTTCCTGACTCCATAGCTGTCATTGCCAAATCTCCCCACCATCATAACGCATCAAGTTCGCAGGGTGGGCAATGCCCCTATCAAACTGTAGCAATTGTAACCGATCGCGGTGCAGAGAGGATCGTTGATGTTGGCTGCCTGTAAAATCGTGTCACAATTCTTTATGCGATCCAACCTCGCAAACAGTATATAATGAGAGTCATCAGAGTTTGACATCAAAAACGATGGATCGAATCGTAGATAAAATTGCAGCTTTGGGTGTTCCCGGTCTAGTCTTGCTTGTCGCCATGTCAATCACGGGTTGGACGGGTGCTGCTGCGATTACAGCTGCTTTGGCAATGCTAGGTGGCCCTTTTGGTATGTTGGGAGGAATTGCCGTACTCGGCATTTTAGGTTTAATCTCTCAAGGACTGACAGAATATGGACTCGAAGCCCTTTCTATCGGCGTTATTGACGCATTGCATACGCAGCAAGGTAAGTCTTTGTGTGAGATAAAGAGAGAGGTTTGTTCGCTGCCAATTTCAAAAGAGCTTAAAAATGCAATTATGGAATATGTAGAGGGAAGATGTCCAGAAGACATTTGCGATTGCTGCGATTTTTAATAGTGGAGAGAAAGGAAAATGAGCAATGCTTGGGACAAGTTCGCTCGCCAGTTAGCGCAGGATTTTTTTAGGAGAACCGGGGAACTCATTATCGATACCTTCGATGAGGAGATCCCTTTAAAACCGGCCCTCGAAGAACTGCAAAACGGGACTCGTCGCTACCCAAAATCGAGAACGTCGGCCAAGCAAACAGAGAAAATAGTCCGCGATCGCCTTGCGTCCACAATTCCTGGAAGTCAGACTGAGGTTTCGACTCCAAGCGGACGAATTGATATTTTAACCCCCACTGAAGTCATAGAGGTAAAATCCGTCCGCCAATACAAACACGCGATCGGACAAGTTATCAGCTACAGTTGTTACCATCCAGAACGCGATCGACGCATTCATCTGTTTGGCAAGGTATCGGCAAAACATCGCCAATCGATCGTGCGAGAGTGTCGTGCAGAAAAGATCGAAGTAACATTTGAAAAATAGGTAGATATTTACCTGAGTAGTAGTAGGGTGGGCAATGCCCACCCTACGAAGTGGCTTCGATTTCTTGCTTTAAATCTTCCCAAGAGACCTCTTCCTCTTCTTGGCGAGAACGCGCTACCGCTAGGTCGTAAAAATCCTCCCACAAATCGCCCCATTCCGTTAGATCGATTAAAACGGCTTGCTTTTCTCCTGAGTCATTGACCAGAAATTGAATTCCCTTCATTCTCAAACTTCCTCAGATCGGTGCTAGAATCAGCAGTCGATATTGTAGCACACCACAGATCTGCAAACGCGGATAAATAGGATAGAGCCAGATGAGTTTGAGGAGTTTTTCGTAGGGTGGGCAATGCCCTACCGTCATAAACGGTAGCAATTGTAACCGATCGCGGTGCGGCAAAGATCGCCATCGCTTGTCCGTAATATCTAAAACCGAATACCTAAACCGCTAGCGCCATAGGGGAGAGATTTGTTATGCTAAGGGCTACGGAAGGTATCGTGGGGCCGATCGCCTAACGCGCGATCGCACCGAGGGAAACAGCCTAGCCGCCGTCTAACTCACCGCATCGATCGCTCGAGATCCACGAGTCAGTACAGGGAAACCCGCCATGTTTGAACGCTTCACAGAAAAAGCCATTAAAGTAATTATGCTCGCCCAGGAGGAAGCCCGCCGCCTGGGACACAACTTCGTCGGTACCGAACAAATTTTGCTCGGACTGATTGGCGAAGGTACGGGAGTCGCCGCCAAGGTACTCAAATCCATGGGGGTCAACCTCAAGGATGCTCGCATTGAGGTCGAAAAAATCATCGGTCGCGGTTCCGGGTTCGTCGCCGTCGAGATTCCGTTTACCCCGCGTGCCAAGCGGGTTCTAGAACTGTCTCTCGAAGAAGCACGCCAACTCGGTCACAACTATATCGGCACGGAGCACCTGCTGCTGGGGCTGATCCGCGAAGGGGAAGGAGTCGCCGCCCGAGTTTTAGAAAACCTCGGCGTTGACCTCTCCAAAGTCCGCACGCAAGTCATACGGATGCTGGGCGAAACCGCCGAAGTCGCACCGGGCGGCCCCTCTGGGGGACGCAATAAAACCCCGACGCTAGATGAGTTCGGATCGAATTTAACCCAACTGGCCAAAGAAGGCAAGCTCGATCCGGTGGTCGGTCGCCAAAAAGAAATCGAACGGGTGATCCAGATTTTAGGTCGCCGTACCAAAAACAACCCCGTCTTGATCGGCGAACCCGGTGTCGGTAAAACCGCGATCGCCGAAGGGTTAGCACAACGGATCGCCAATACGGACATTCCCGACATTCTCGAAGACAAGCGCGTCGTCACCCTCGATATTGGCTTGTTAGTCGCTGGAACCAAGTATCGCGGCGAATTTGAGGAACGCCTCAAGAAAATTATGGACGAAATCCGCTCGGCGGCTAACGTCATTTTAGTCATTGACGAGGTGCATACCCTCATCGGTGCGGGTGCGGCCGAAGGGGCGATCGACGCGGCGAACATCCTCAAACCGGCCTTGGCGCGGGGCGAGTTACAATGTATCGGCGCAACCACACTGAATGAATATCGCAAGCACATCGAACGCGACGCAGCCTTAGAACGGCGCTTCCAACCCGTGATGGTGGGCGAACCTAGCGTTGACGAAACCATTGAAATTTTACATGGTTTGCGCGAGCGCTACGAACAGCATCACAAGCTGAAAATTTCCGACGAAGCGTTGCTAGCGGCGGCCAAACTCTCCGATCGCTATATTTCTGACCGCTACCTTCCCGATAAGGCCATCGACTTGATCGACGAAGCAGGTTCGCGGGTACGCTTGATTAACTCCCAGTTACCGCCAGCAGCCAAAGAACTGGATAAGGAACTGCGTCAAGTGCTTAAGGATAAAGACGACGCAGTGCGATCGCAAGACTTCGACAAAGCGGGAGAACTGCGCGATCGCGAAATGGAAATCAAGCAAGAAATCCGCGCGATCGCCTCCAATAAAAAATCCGAAGGCGGAAACGGCGACTCTCCCGTTGTCGATGAAGAAGACATCGCCCAAATCGTCGCCAGTTGGACGGGAGTCCCGGTGCAAAAACTCACCGAGTCCGAGTCCGAGAAACTGCTGCACATGGAAGACACTTTGCACCAGCGTCTCATCGGGCAAGAAGAAGCGGTCAAAGCCGTTTCTCGCGCCATCCGTCGCGCCCGCGTCGGCTTGAAAAACCCCAACCGTCCCATCGCCAGTTTTGTCTTTTCCGGGCCGACAGGTGTGGGTAAAACTGAGTTGACCAAAGCCTTGGCAGCCTACTTCTTCGGGTCTGAAGAAGCCATGATCCGGCTAGATATGTCCGAATTCATGGAACGGCACACGGTATCTAAACTCATCGGTTCGCCTCCGGGATACGTGGGTTATAACGAAGGTGGTCAGCTAACGGAAGCAGTACGTCGCCGTCCCTATACGGTCGTCCTGTTCGATGAAATCGAAAAAGCGCACCCGGATGTCTTCAATATGCTGCTGCAAATTTTAGAAGACGGTCGCCTCACTGATGCCAAAGGTCGCACGGTAGACTTCAAAAATACCTTGCTGATCATGACTTCTAACATCGGTTCTAAGGTGATCGAGAAAGGCGGTAGCAGCCTCGGTTTCGAGTTCGACGAAGACCCGGCCGATGCCCAATACAACCGCATCCGCAACTTGGTCAACGAAGAACTCAAACAATACTTCCGTCCCGAGTTCCTCAACCGTCTCGACGAAATTATCGTCTTCCGTCAGTTGACGAAAGATGAGGTCAAAGAGATCTCGGAAATCCTTCTCAAAGAAGTGTTCGGTCGCTTGACGGAAAAAGAAATTGCCCTAGAAGTCACCGAGAAATTCAAAGAACGCTTGGTCGAAGAAGGGTACAACCCCAGTTACGGGGCGCGTCCTTTACGTCGGGCCATTATGCGCTTGTTAGAAGATACCCTCGCCGAAGAATTGCTGTCGGGTCGCTTGCAAGCAGGCGATACGGCGTTAGTGGATATCGACGAGGAAGGTAAGGTAAAAATTGCCCCTAAAGAGGGCAACGAACGCCGGGAATTAGTGGGTTCTAATAATTAGAACGGAATGTGGTTTCCCGTTTGGGCGCTGGCGAAAGTCAGCGCTTTTTTTGTCGATCCCATTTTCCCAGGTAGGGGCGAAGGGCCTTCGCCCAAGCCAACGAACTACCAAACCCGATCTGCGATAATACTACCATTGATACCATTTTGTGAAAATAGCGTTACACTTCGCATAGGGCAAACGCCGTTTGCCCCTACATAGATATTCTCATCAATGGAGGATGCGCCCAAGCCCGATCGCTGAATTTAAAAAAGGGGGTTGACAAATGCCAAAGGGCGATCGTACACTTACTAACAATGAACAATACAACAATGAACAAGGAACAATAAGCTCCACTCAATTTACCCTCTATAATTGCTCATTGCTAATTGATAATTGTTCATTGATGGAAGATTGCTCATTGATAATTGTTCATTGAAAACGCGCGATACCAACTGATAATGGCATCGATCGCCTCTTCGATCGTCAGGTTGTCGGTCTGAATTTCGATCGCGTCTTTGGCCTTTCGCAACGGGGACAGCGTTCGGGTACTGTCGAGTTCGTCGCGACGGGCGATCTCCGCTTCTAGAACCTCTAAACTGGGGGGATCTTGTCCTTGCTGTTGCAAATCTCGCTGTCGTCGTTTGGCCCGTTCTCCGACCGAAGCAGTGAGGAAAATTTTGACTTCTGCGTCGGGAAAAACCTGCGTCCCAATGTCACGACCTTCTGCAACCAACCCGCCTAATTCTCCGAAGCGTTGCTGTTGGGCCACGAGAAATTCTCGGACTGCACCCATGGCGGCGATCGCGGAAACATTGGCCGTCACTTCTGGCCCTCGGATCTCGCGAGTGATATCTTTTCCGTTGACAGCGACTTGGGTTTCTCCTGCTTCGTTGGTCGTCATTTCTAAGTGACACTCCGCCAACAGCGATTTTACCGCCGCTTCGTCTTTGGGTGAAGCCTTCGCATCCAACACGCGCCAAGTCACGGCCCGGTACATGGCCCCAGAATCCAAATGCAGCAACCCCAACCGCCGGGCCACCAACCGGGTGACAGTGGACTTTCCGGCCCCAGCCGGGCCGTCGATCGCGATAATGGGACGGCGCGATCGTAGTATGATATTATCAATCAGGCGCGTCGAACCCAAACGAGCCGCGATCGCCAACAAACCCCGCGAGTCTACGCGATCGAGAGGCATCAACGTTTCTGGGTGCACCAATTCGATATAATCGGGTTCGAGGTTGGAAACCGTCGCCAGTTCGTCGCGGACGCATCGAACAAGGGTCTTGACATCGCGATCGCCCTTGGTAAACGCTGTTTCGGCTGCTGTTAGCGATCGATACAACACCGTCGCCTGTTGTTTTTCCGTCTCGCTGAGATAATGGTTGCGAGAACTGTACGCCAACCCGGACGGTTCGCGAACAATGGCACACCCCACCACTTGCACGGGAATATTTAAGTCGGTGACGATCCGGCGTAAAATAGCCAGTTGTTGCGCGTCTTTCTGTCCGAAATAGGCGCGATCGCCTCGGACAATTTGCAACAATTTGGTGACGGCGGTGGCGACACCCTCGAAATGTCCGGGACGCGATCGACCGCATAGTCCTGTTGTCATGGTTGCGGGGGGAACAATGCGGGCCGTTTCAGCATTTCCTAAAGGATACATCTCGCCGACGCTGGGGGCAAATAAAAGATCGACTCCCGCTTCTCGACACAATTGCCGATCGCGATCGAAGGGACGAGGATAGCGATCGAAATCCTCACCGGGGGCAAATTGCAAGGGGTTGACAAAAATGCTAGCAACGACGATATCATTTTCTTGCCGCGCCCGATGGAGTAAACTGAGGTGTCCGGCGTGCAAACCTCCCATTGTCGGGACGAACCCCACCGTTTTATCGCGGGAATGGGTTTGCAAGCTGGCCCGAAGGTGGGCGATCGTCTCTAGCAATTGCACCGCTTTGTCACCTATCACTTGAGGATGTCCGAAGCATTAGTTTATCATATCAGCATTAGAGGTAGGGTGGACAATGCCCACCCTACTATTCTCTCTTCAATTGTACTGGCAAACGAATGTAAAATGTCGCGCCTTGGCCGGGAAGCGAACGGCAAGCGAGCTCGCCACCGTGACGATCGACGATAATTTGATAGGCGATCGATAAGCCTAATCCCTTCCCTTTGCCAACGGGTTTGGTGGTAAAAAAGGGATCGAATATCTTCTCGATCGCGTCGTCGGGAATGCCTAAACCGTTGTCTGCGATTTCAATTTGAATCCATTCGCGATCGTCTTCTGGAGCCGGATCGGCTTTTTTGCTAGTAATTGTCAAACGCGGAACGAAATCGGGTTCCTGTTTACATCGCAATTCCAGCGCATCAATGGCATTATTAAAAATATTTAAAAGTGCTTGATTGAGTTGTCCTGGATAACATTCAATATTGGGTAAATTGCTTAAAATTGTTATGAGTTCGATCGCGTCTCGTTTGGCTTGTTTGGCAAGGCGGCTCGAAAGCATAATGACGGTACTTTCAATACAGTCGTTGACGCGCACGGTTTTAACTTCGGCTTCGTCGAGACGCGCAAACGAGCGTAAGGAAAGGACGATTTTCCTGACGCGATCGGCTCCTTCTTTTACTGAGTCGAGCAACTGGGGGAAATCTGTTTTAATATAGTCGAGATCTACGTCTTCGAGTTTCTCTGCGATCGCCGCTTCAGAATTGCTATCGCCATTTTGATACAAATCAATAATATCGAGCAAGTCACGCATATATTCTTCTGCACAACCGATATTTCCGAAGATAAAGCTAATGGGATTGTTGATTTCGTGGGCAATTCCGGCGACCATTTGCCCTAGGGAAGCCATCTTCTCTGACTGGATTAACTGAGTTTGAGTACGTCTCAAGTCGTCTAAGGCTTGTTGTAGTTCTTTTGCTTTTTGGCGTTGCTGCGCCTCCGATCGCCGCAAAGCAGCTTCGTTTTTCTTGCGATCGATGGAATAGCGAATCGCTCGTTCGAGGCTATCTTCGTTAAATTTTCCTTTGACTAAATAGTCGGAAGCTCCGGCTTGAATCACTTGCGAGTCGATGTCGCGATCGCTGACACCTGTAAGCATAATAATTGGCGATCGCACGTCTTTTTCGCGAGCGAGATGCCGCAATTCTAACCCCGTCCTTTTGC
>CAKZKB010000186.1 GCA_937121005.1 uncultured cyanobacterium
GCGTCCCGATATAACTTTGCTCGCGAGGAAATACGATCGTCCCTTCGCCGCGCACGAAACGGCTGGCATTGATCCCCGCAACAATGCCTTGAGCGGCGGCTTCTTCGTAGCCTGTCGTGCCGTTGATTTGTCCGGCACAAAACAGGCCTTCTATATTTTTTGTCATCAACGTCGGATAGCACTGCGTGGCAGGTAAATAGTCGTATTCTACCGCATAAGCCGGACGCAGCATGACGCAGTTTTCCAGTCCCGGTAAGGTACGCAACATTTTCAGTTGCAAGGTTTCGGGCAACCCGGTGGAAAACCCTTGAATATACAACTCGGGGAAGTCGCGACCTTCGGGTTCGATAAAAATTTGGTGGCTGGACTTGTCAGCAAAGCGAACAATTTTATCTTCGATACTGGGACAGTAGCGCGGCCCTTTGGCATCCACCCAGCCGCCGTAAACGGGAGATAAATGCAGGTTATCGCGGATGATTTGGTGAGTTTCGGTAGTGGTGCGGGTGATATAACAGTTGACTTGTTCTCGTTCGATCCAGGCTTCGGGATCGTAGCTGAACCAACGCAAGCGATCGTCTGGCGGTTGGGCTTCCATTTTACCAAAGTCCACCGATCGCTTGTCCACTCGCGCCGGAGTTCCGGTTTTGAGGCGATCGGTTTCAAAGCCCAAGCATTGCAAGGTTTCTGTGAGTCCGACGGCGGCAAATTCTCCAGCGCGTCCGGCGGGCATGGATTTATTCCCCACCCAAATAATGCCGCCGAGAAAGGTTCCCGTCGTTAAAATAACGGCTTTGCATTGGAAGGCGACACCGAAGTAGGTTTGTACGCCGACAACTTCTTGATTTTTACCTAAAACCAAGTCCGTAACCATGCCTTCGCGCACGGATAAATTCTCTTGGCTTTCGACGATGCGTTTCATCACCGCAGCGTATTCGCGCTTGTCAGTTTGCGCCCGCAACGCCCACACTGCCGGGCCGCGAGACGCATTTAAAAGTCGTTTTTGTAAGTAGGTGCGATCGGCCATTTTGCCAATTTCACCGCCTAGTGCATCCACTTCCCGCACCAGTTGCGATTTGGCCGGCGCACCCACGGCCGGGTTGCACGGTTGCCAAGCAATTTTATCCAGATTTAGAGTTAACAATAACGTGCGACAACCCAAGCGAGCCGTCGCTAGGGCAGCATCGCATCCCGCGTGTCCCGCACCGACGACGACGACATCAAATTCGTCTTGAAATTCAACGGATGGAGTCATATCAACGAACAACGCATCAACGAGCAACGAACAATACTTTGACCTGAATACTTACGATCGGATCCAATTTAATTATCTTATCGCAAACGAGACAGCAATTGCAATGTTGCGGCCGCGGCGCGATCGCTCCCCCGATATTGGCGATCGCGCGTACCGAAAAGAAAAATGTCGTTTTTGCTTGTCGATCGCGATCGACTTGTGCTAGGCTAGTCCTCGTATCGAAACGCGATACCGTATAGGGAGCCAGGAGGTGATGCTCGTGCAAGAAAGTAGTAAACGCATGGGTCGTCGGATTGGCTCGAGCTGGCTGCGCGCCGAGGCTGTTCGCTAGAACGGCTTGTTGCTCGACCGATCGTGTCGGACGCGCAAGACGGGCCTAGAGTTCCTCTCGGCAGTTAAGCGCCAATCCGCAAGACCCGCTAGACCGCTCCTACATGGCTGATTGAGATCTTAGCATCGCGATCGTCCCCGTAGGAGCGGATAGTTTTTAAGTTTTTAATCATTTTTAAGAATGCGAAGTCGTGGTAAGGTAGCATTTAAAGACCGTTACCCTCGCATTCCCCATGGCCGACCTATTGAGCGCAACCGACATCCAAAACCGCCTCGGCAATCTGTCAGGATGGTCCCAAGAGGGAAAGACGATCGTCTGCGTCCGCAAGTTTAAGGGGTTTGTCGAAGCAGTCGAATTCGTCAACCGCTTGGTGGAACCGGCCGAAGCCGCCAACCACCACCCCGATCTCGAAATTTCTTACAATAAAGTCACCGTTCGCCTCTCCACCCACGACGCAGGAGGGTTGACGGAGAAGGATTTCAATCTCGCCGAACAGATTTCTAACCTATAGCGCTTCTATCGAGGGGTCAACCCCCTCAGCCTATCTCAATTTTCTCCCCCACCTTACCAACGATGGCGATCGGGAAACAGCCAGACCTCCCCCAAGGGACGGCCGAACAAGTCCAAATTATCGAACAGTTGCTCGAAATTGGCGTTGCCCTTTCGGGTAGCTACAAATTGGGCGAACTGCTCAATTTAATTCTATCAAAAAGTCGCGAAATTACGTGCAGCGATGCGGGTAGCGTTTACCTGGTCGATCGCGATGACGAGTTCCCGCGACTGCTGTTTAAGGCGGCCCAAAATGCGTCCCGGCCGTTTGTTTCCTTTCGCGAGTTTGCCATTCCCCTCACGCCAAAAAGTTTGGCGGGTTACGTGGCGCTAACCGGAGAAAGTCTCAACATTCCCGACGCATACGAACTTTCTTCGGACGTTCCTTATCAACTCAACCGCAATTTCGATCGCGATATTGGCTACCGCACGCGCACGGTGTTAGTCTTGCCCATGCGCAATCGCCAAGGCGATATTATCGGGGTATTGCAGTTAATTAACCGCAAGAAACGGTCGGATATTCTCATTAAACCCGAAAACGTTTTAGAAGTCACCCAACCCTACACCGAATGGGAAGAACGGCTGGTGCGATCGCTTGCCAGTCAAGCGGGTACGTCCATCGAACGCAACCACTTACAGGAAAACGTCGAGATTCTGTTTGAAGGGTTTGTAAAAGCCTCAGTGCAAGCCATCGAATCGCGCGATCCCTGTACGTCGGGGCATTCAGAACGGGTGGCATTGCTAACGGTGCGCCTCAGCGAAGAAGTGAATGCGATCGCCGACGGGCCGTTAAAACCTACATTTTTCTCTCCCCGACAACTGCAAGAAATTCGCTACGCTTCCTTGCTGCACGACTTTGGTAAAGTAGGGGTGCCCGAAGCGATTTTAACCAAGCGGAACAAACTCTATCCCGACCAG
>CAKZKB010000187.1 GCA_937121005.1 uncultured cyanobacterium
TTATTGACATTTAACTGACCGCCAAATTTCATCAACTCGTACAATTTTGCCCCGATTTGATACTCGTATTGGCTCAACAAGCGAGCGTAGATGTAACCCGGTTTGCCATCTAAAAAGCCCAACTGAATGAAGTAAAATAAAATAAACCGCAACAAGGGCTTAAACGGCAATCGCACCCAAGTTTTTTTCAAAAAGCGCTTCCGTTGGACTGCATCGCCAAATAGCTTCGCCCCGATCGTCCCATCTTCTCCTTTCCCGGTCAGCAAATTGTAATACACCCGCGCTTCCCAGTTAGAATAGCGATTGTGGCGGGCCAACCAGTGATAAATATCGCGAAAGTCTTCGTGGAGCATATCATTTTTTAAATACCCAGCCGGACGAGGGACGATGACGTGCTCGTGCACTTCGTTATCGCCCGTATTCGGTACGTCTTCCGTATGTAAATTCTCGTACCGTCCTTTGGCGTGGCGAAACAGGCGTAAGTTCCAATCGGGATATTTACCGCCATGGCGAATCCATTTTCCTAAAAAGAAGACGCGACGATTGATATAATAACCGTCCATGTCGGGATTTTTAATGGCTTCGGCGATTTCATCCCAGAGTGCGTCGGGAATGCGTTCGTCGCAGTCTACAATCAACACCCATTCGTTGCGAAAGGGCAAATTTTCTAGCGACCAATTTTTCTTTTTGGGCCAGCCGCCTTTAAAATAAAATTGCTCGACATTTGCGCCGTACTCCTCGGCAATTTCGCAACTGCGATCTTCGCTTTGCGAATCGACGACGAACACTTCGTCTGCCCGAGAAACGCTTTCTAAGCAAGCTGGAAGGTTGCGTTCTTCGTTTTTGGCTGGAATTAGCACGGAAACGGGAACTTTTGCCGAGTTAGAAGTCATAAGGATGTCCTGGCGCGATCGCTGTTTTTACTGTACCATAGCCCGCCGCTTGCTGTCGGGTTTAGGTTTGCGTTTGGGTGGGTTTCGGGTTGGCAAGCATCCCTTTGATGGCGGTACTCAGATACCCCAACTGGCTGTAGGCGTAAATGAGGTTGTCGAAACTGGTGGCGCGATCGCGGGCAAATTTCACGGACTTGTACAGTCCCCGCAGCATCCGTTCGCCACCGCGCCCTAACTGGGCCGGCCCCGCGAGTCCCGCGTTCTGTTCGCGAACGCACTCGCTGACCCCTTGCCACCATCCTCGCCGAAAATACCATTTTTGCTCCACTCGTTCGGGGGAGACTTGGTGTTTGACCACTGCGTCGGGAAGGTAAGCGACTTGATACCCGTTGCGGAGTACCAGTTCGGTCATGTATAAATCGCCATTAGACAGTAGGTTGTTACCAACGCGATCGAGGTTGAGACTGAACCCACCGACTTTATCGAGTACGTCGCGGCGAATGGCATAATTGAGACCGCGCGGAGTCAGTCCCGCATCGGTTATCAGTTTCATTTCCTCGCCGAGATCGTAGGCCCCTAAATTCACAGCCAGCCCTTCAGAAAGCCAGTCGGGACGGGTAAAGCCTTCGGGCCAAATTAACTCGACTTTACCGCCGGCGGCTCCCAAATTATCGTGTTTTAAGAAGGCAGCATGAATCGCTTGCAACCATTTGGTTGGGGCGATCGCGTCATCGTCAAAATAGACAATAATCGGGGCGCTAGTTTCGCGAATGCCGCGATTTCGCGCCACGTTCAAACCCAGAGTTCCTTCGTAAACGTAGCGCAGTTTGGGATTGTCGGGCAAGCGCTTCTCGACGACTTCTTTGGTTTTGTCCGTCGAAGCATTATCGACAACAAGAATATCGAAATCTTCAAACTCTTGAGCGAGAACGCTATCGAGGGACTCCCCTAGATAGTAGTCGCGGTTGTGGGTACAAATGACAACAGAAATAGCAGGCATGATCGGTTAGGTTTTAGGTTCTAGGTATTAGGTTTTAGGGGTTAAGGTGCGAGGTATGAGGTATGAGGTGCGAGGAATTAGGTTTTAGGAGTGAGCTATGAGGTTTCAAGGATGAAGTTGAAAGGAGGAAGGATAAATATTAATTTCTCCTTGTCTCCTTGTCTCCCCCTCCCCTTGTCTCCTTGTCAAATACAACTGGTCACTGATTTAGCCGTGACGTTGCTGATGCCACTGCCAAGCGTGGGCGATAATATCGTTTAAGTCAGCATATTTGGGATTCCATCCTAACATTTTTTGGGCTTTTTCCCCACTCCCTACCAGTTGGGGCGGATCGCCGGGACGACGATCGCGTTCGACGGCGACGATCTCCCGTTGGGTGACGCGGCGGGCAGTTTCGATGACTTGGCGTACCGAAAAGCCGTTACCGTTCCCTAAGTTAAAAATAGCGCTTTCGCCGCCATCTAACAAGTATTTTAACCCTAAAACGTGAGCCGATGCCAAGTCGGTGACGTGGATGTAGTCTCGGATACAAGTACCGTCGGGGGTGGGGTAGTCGGTGCCGAAGATGGCAATATTGTCGCGTTTTCCGAGGGCTGCAAATAAGACTAAAGGAATCAAATGGGTTTCGGGATCGTGGTCTTCGCCTAAATTGCCTTCGGGATCGGCTCCGGCGGCGTTAAAATAGCGAAAGGTGACGGATTGGAGTCCGTAGGCAGTGTCGAAATCTTGTAGAATTCGCTCCACCATTTTCTTGCTAGCCCCGTAGGGATTGATGGGATTTTGGGGATGGGTTTCGGGAATGGGAATGGTGTCGGGAACGCCATAAGTGGCGCAAGTTGAAGAGAATACAAATTTTTTGATGTTGACGGCGATCGCAGCTTCGAGTAAAGTCAGCGTCCCGACAACGTTATTATCGTAGTATTTAGCAGGATTTTCTACCGATTCGCCCACGTAGGCGAAGGCGGCAAAGTGCATGATGGCAGCGATGTTGCGGCTGGCAAATAGGTCGTCGAGTAAGGGGCGATCGCGGGTATCTCCCACCACCAATTCGACACCAAGAACGGTTTCGACAATATCGCGATGTCCGTAAACCAAGTTGTCGAGAATGACGACATCATAACCGCCGCGTTGCAGGGCGATCGCGGCGTGGGAACCGATATATCCGGCTCCTCCAGTTACTAAAATCGTGGGTTTCTCTGCGGCCACGGGCGGTCTCCTCGATGTTTCTTCTGTTGTTATAGCACGATCGCGTCTGTTTGTGTTGACAAGTTTTGTAAAGATTGGACTAAGTTTGCTATTATACTTTTACTGGAAAAGGACGATCGCCGCTTGCGAAATTGGCAACCATGAAAAAACCGACAGTCTTTGCAGATTTTCACAACGCCGACGATCGCGGTCGCTACGCTCCAATTCAAAATTCAAAATTCAGAATTCAAAATTTAGATCGGGGGCTTGTATCCACCGATATTCTCGGTTGGAGGTTTTTATAATGCAGGCGTAAGTTTGAGGGCGATCGCTAAAATTCCCAATCCGCAAACAGATCTTGCATCGGTAACGAAAAAACGGGAACGATATCTTCGCCATCTAGGTTATCCTGAAGCTGCAACAGGCGATCGGGGCGCACCGTGTGGTAGACTAAAACAAACTGTTCGTCGGGATGAACGACCCAAATTAGACGAGTTTCGTTCTCAAAGTATTCAACAATTTTGTTATGAACTTCTTCAACTGTATTGTTGGGGGACAAAATTTCGACAGCCAGATCGGGGGATCCTTGAAAGAATCCTCTAGGAAGAGATTTTAGACCTTTGAGTCGTTCTTTGGTAACAAAAGAAATATCCGGCGATCGCTTGTTTCCCGACTTGAGAGAAAATGCCGTACTCGAATCGCAAACGACCCCAAGTTTGCGCGATCGAACGTATAAAGACAGGCTACCACCGAGAAAACTGCCCAATTCACCATGAGCCATGCCCGAGTTTCCCATGTCAACCAA
>CAKZKB010000188.1 GCA_937121005.1 uncultured cyanobacterium
ATTTTGTCCGGCTATAAGCGAGAAACCGGGTTTCTACACCCGTTTAGCATAGCATACCTGAATCCTTACGTTAGAAGTTTCAAGGCAGTCAACACTATACTTATTATTTTAACAAGCGATCGCCTTTCCTCTACAATTCTTTTTTAAGGGCAACGCCGTCTTGCCACTGGGGTGCTTTGCGTGTAGACTGGGGATGGACGAAGCCATTGTTCCACAACTATGCCCGCGATCGCTGCTTCTAGTTTAAGCATTGAATCCCTCGAAACCCAATTTGGCCTTCGGGAAACCGACGATCGTCAATTTTTCTGGGAGTGGCAAACCGACTTACCCGATCTAGACGAGTGGGAACAACAAGCTCTCGATCGCCTCAAGAAAAGTTTTTTAAACGCGCTCAAATATCCATCGCTAACAGAAAACTCGGTGAGAATGGTGATGGTGCATCCGCTATTGTTTGTGGGGAATTTTTATCAGTCTCCTCTCGAAACCAAGCCAGAGCCATCAATTTCTATTCGCCTAGAAGATGAAGAAAATACTGTCATTGAGGGACGCATTGACGTTCTCGTGCTAAAATCGCAATTATGGTTGATGGTTATCGAAGCAAAACGAGCCGAAATCTCGATCGAGGCAGGAATTGCCCAATTACTAACCTATATGCTGGCAAACCCAAACCGCGATCGGCCAACATTTGGAATGCTGACCAACGGTAGTAGCTTTCTATTTGCAAAAGTGTCGCAACTCCCCATTCCCCAGTCCGCACTTTCCGATGTTTTCGTGCTTCGCCGTCGCCAGAACGAACTCTACGACGTTCTCAAAATTCTGAAACGGTTGGTACAACTCGTGCAAAACTCAAACTAGAACTGAAGTTTTAGGGCTAAATATTCTGAAACCAAGCTGTTAAAGCCACCGCCAAAGCATCGGCGGCATCATCGGGTTTTGGGGGATTTTCGAGTTGCAATTCTCGGGCCACTGCCCCTTGCACGTCGGGTTTTTTGGCGTTACCATATCCTGTAAGGGCTTGTTTGACTTGAGCCGGGGTAAACTCGAGTAGAGGAAGTTGGTGCTGCGCGATCGCCAACAAAATGACACCCCGCGCCTGAGCGACTAAAATGGTGTTGCCCATGCGATAGAAAAATAGCTTCTCGACGGCGACGAGGTGAGGAGAAAAGCGATCGACGAGGACGTTTAAATCGTCGTACAGCGTCAGCAAGCGATCGCCGAGATCTTGTTTGGCTGACGTTTGGATGATGCCAAAATCAACAGCCCGAACCGTACCGTCAGGTAAAATATCGATGACCCCAAATCCCAGGGAGGCGAGTCCCGGATCCAGTCCTAAAATTCGTTTTTTTACGGTCAGTCGCTTCGCTCCAATTAAAAATTAAAAATTAAAAATTTTAACCATCAGTCTAAAGCCTGGGGCTTGTATCCACGATCTTATCGGGCCGCGATCCGTACCGCGTCTTTGGCAAAGCGGGCGGCGGGAATCGAACCCGCATCAATAGCTTGGAAGGCTATGGTTTTACCACTAAACTACGCCCGCACCCAATTCCTTACCACTATAGCACGAGATTTTCTCCCTGGCAAGCCGAATCTGAAAAAATATCGGGAGAATGTCGATCGCGATCCGACGACAACACAGACATCCTGTAGGTTGGTTAGAGGAACGATACCCAACGCGATAAGTTACGGTTGTTGGGTTTTCATGCTTCAACCCAACCTACGCAATTCTACCATCTGATACACCTGGGTGGGCGAAGCATTCGCCCTGTTTAGTTATCGGTAGAATCGTTCGTTAACGGGTGCGAATGCTTCGCCCCTACAAATCCCCTTGTTCGTTGATGCGTTGATGCGTTGAAAGTTGCTTTAACCCAACCTACAACTTAAGAAGGCAGGAGTTCGGAGTCGAGAAACTTGACATTGGGGAGAAGATCGCCGAGATGTTTTAATTCAGCCTCCGGGCCGACTAAGGAGATATGCGGTTCGCTCAAATAGCGATCGGCGACCATTTTTGCGTCAGACAAAGTGACAGAGGAAATGGCTTCGACAAACTCATCGTCGAATTCCAACCCTAACTCTAAAATTTCGTACCAACCGCAGATATGGGCGATTTGGGCGTTGGTTTGCTTGCCGAGGGCATACTGTCCCAGGAGTTTGGTTTTTGCATCTGCCAATTCTTCGGGTGTTAGTACCCCTTCTCGCAAGCGATCGACCTCTGCTTTTAAACCCTCAACCGCCACGCGCGTATTTTGAGGGGCTGTCCCCATATAAACGACGAACTGAGACGGATCGAGGCGTGTAGAATAGAAGGCCGAAACGTCGTAAGCCAAACCGCGTTTTTCGCGCATTTCTACGAACAAACGGCTCGATAGTCCGTTCCCTAAATAGGTGTTAAGCAGTTTGAGAGTGGCGTAGTCTTGGCGTTGCGAAAGCGATTGTTTTTGGCTGGCGACGGCGGGGGCTAAATAGCCTAACATGACGATCGCCTGTTGGGTGTCTTGGGGATCGGCGATCGCCTGGGGACGAGTGACAATTTCCCCTAAAACTGACTCGGGGGCGCGATCGACAGGATTTTCCCAGTCGCCAAAAGCATCTTCGACTAAAGCTAAAGTTTTCTCGGGCGGGATGCAGCCGGATATACTGATAACGAGGCGATCGGGACGAAAATAGGTGCGGTGAAAGTTAACCAGATCGTCGCGGGTGAGGGTTTTGACGACTTCGGGTTCTCCCAAACTCGATACCGCGTAGGGATGCTGTCCGTACATCGATCGCCGCAAGGTATCGAAAGCGACACCAAACGGTTGTTCTTGTTGGGAACGAATCGCTTGTAGGGTGAGGCGGCGTTCGAGATCCACTTCTGCTTCGGGGAACGCAGGCGATCGCAACAGTTCCGCCGTCAAGTGTAGCATCTGCGCAAAGTCGGGCGAAACTGTTTTGAGGCTGGTTAAAAAGTAGTCGGCGGCCACGTCGGCCCCCAAACTGGCCCCCACCGATTCCACTTTTTCGGCAATATCCATCGATGAGAGGGACGGCGTACCTTTGGTGAGGACGGCGGCGAGTAGGTGGGTGACACCCGCTTTGTTGGCGGGTTGGTGGCGGGTTCCAGCTTGCAAAAACAACCGCGCGGCCATAATATCGGCGGCGGGGTTGTGGGCGACAATAACGGTGATACCGTTGGCGAGGACAGTTTTGCGGGCGATCGAGTTCACTGGCGAGGAGATTTGCTGTTTCGGTAATCGGGGGCGATCGTTACCGGGTTCCTATCCAGTTTAGGCCGCGATCGCGCCAGTGACCAGGGACGCGATCGCGATCGCTGCTAGTTGCTGTGTCGTGCAGGTAAAATTTCTCGGTGGCAAGACGGACAGAACCAGTAGATTCAATGGCTGCACCAGCATTCAGGTGGCACTCAGAAACCCGGTTTCTCAACGGATAAACTCGAATTTTA
>CAKZKB010000189.1 GCA_937121005.1 uncultured cyanobacterium
ACGGCCAAAAAAGGTGACGTTCCCCTTAACGTCACGTTCGTCATCGATCCGCAAGCCCTCGACGAACTGATGGTGGATCTGGGAGAAAAAGGATGGCTGGGGATGGCCTCGCGGCGTACCCTGCGCGACTCCATGATCGAAGGCTATCGGGCGTTGGCCGAAGATACCCTAGAACTGGTAAAAGAACGGGGCGATCGCGCCGAAATTCCCCTCGTCGCTGCCCTCGAAGAAGTTCCTCTAGAAACCTACCTCGATCGCATCCTCAACGCTGGGGCCGATCCCGCGATCGTCAGCGCCTCGCGGGCCGTGCGCCACGCCAACAAAGATTTTGCCGGACGAGTCCAATGGGTTGAGGAAGACTAAAGGATATGAGATAATAAATCGCTCTCAACGCGAACAAACAACGACAATGACACAAAGCGGCGTAACAGTTTGGTTTACAGGATTGAGCGGTGCGGGGAAAACCACCGTTTCTCGGGCAGTTGCCGATCGACTGCGAGAGGACAACTACCCCATCGAAATTCTCGATGGCGATATCGTCCGCCAAAACTTGACCAAAGGACTGGGTTTTAGCAAAGAAGATCGCGATGAAAACATCCGTCGCATCGGTTTTGTGGCCCACTTACTGACCCGCAACGGCGTAATTGTTCTCGTTTCGGCGATTTCTCCCTATCGCGACATTCGCCAAGAAGTGAAACAGCGCATCGGCAATTTCATTGAAGTTTACGTGAACGCCCCGTTAGAGGTGTGCGAAGAACGAGATGTCAAAGGACTCTACAAGCGAGCCCGCGCCGGAGAAATCAAGAACTTTACCGGAATTGACGACCCCTACGAAGCGCCGACAAATCCTGAAGTTGAATGTCGCACCGATCTCGAGTCGCCTGAAGATAGCGTCGAGAAAGTCTTGCAAAAACTGCGCGAGGGGAACTACATTCGTTAGTCAGGTTGGGGAGTTGGGGGATGGGGAATTGGGGGATTAGGGGATTAGGGGTTTGGGGGGAATCAGTGACCAGTGACCAGTTTTCGGAGAGGGGAGACAAGGGGACAAGGAGAACAATACCTCGCCCCTAAAACCTAACCCCTAATACCTAATACCTCGATCGCGCCCGACAGTCGCGCAACCACAATTGTAACGCCTGACCGATCGTCCCTCGGCTGCTTTCGCGCGGCGGTGTCACCGGGCCGACGATCGGATAGGAAGTCGATCGCGAAAACATCATATCCAAACGCCAACCGCTTTCAGTATTTACCAAAAACAGCCAATGATAGGTTTGCAAGTCGGAAATTCCCGTATCGCGGTAACTGCGTTCCCAAGTGGTAAAAAAGACTTGGTGCAAATTCGGCGATGTATTGTCTAAATCGGGGGTATCGACTTGGGGCGGTTCTAACGGAAGCGGCTCGAAGTCAGCTTCTCCAGCTAGCATAACATAGGTATCAATAGGACGATCGGCGACCGATCGCGATCGGGCAATAACCCGATTCGCATATCCCGGTAAGTCTAGCAACATTCGCGCCACTAAGGGTTCGATATCCTGGGGACAACCCGGTTCGTTTGATTCGAGTTGGGCTATGTCTGTATCCCCGTTGGCGAGAACGGGGAAGGGAAGGAGAAAAAGGGCGATCGCGGACAGAAAAAAGTGCTTCATCGATTACTTTTTACATTTGAGATAAATGGTTTTATTGCAGTTTTTGATTTCAAATAAGTCGATTTCTTGAAAAAGCGAACTCAACTTTTTATAACCATATTTTTTGAGGTCGAAGGCTTTTTGACTGGAGAGATGAGTACCAACAGCAGCTAGGTTAGACCAACCATCTTTTGCTTTTGTCGTAGCGATCGCTTGCCGAAGAAAATTTAATAACTGTGTATCCTGCTTCAGTTCGGCGGGAGATTTCTTGCCATTGGCCGTCACTGTTTGTGCTTTTTTCTTCTTTTTTGTTTCAGAGTTGTGACCCAAACCTTCTAGATAAAAAAATCTCGAACACGCCAAAACGAAGGGGAGAGGGGTCTTTTGCTCTCCAAATCCGTACACCTGCAAACCATTGGTGCGAATTCGCATCGCTAAGGGCGTAAAATCCGAATCGCTAGAGACAATGGCAAATCCATCTAAATCTCGATTGTACAACAAATCCATCGCATCAATAATTAAAGCCACGTCGCTGGCATTTTTTCCTTTCGTATAGTCGAACTGCTGCACGGGATAGATGGCAAATTTATACAGTTTCTCTTCCCAAGCCTTGAGGGAGTCGCTTTTCCAATTCCCGTAAGCCCTTCTAATATTAGTAGCACCATATTTACTCAGTGCAGTCAAAATCGCTGCAATTTTAGAAGCGGGTGCGTTGTCTGCATCTACAAGTAGGGCAATTTTAGACTCCGAGGGTTGCATGGGATCGGGATGGGAGATCGAAGGCGAATTTTAGGTTAGTATAATCGATCTTGTGAGTCAAGCGCGATCGTCCGCTAAAAAATTGAAAAGCAGGGGATAGCGATGCCCCCCTGCTATGGACTATCGTTTGACAGCCCCATCGAACTTTGGCAAATTAGTACAAGTCTTCTTCCTTGTGGGTTTCGATGGTGCAGTCGGAAGTCGGGTAAGCAACGCAGGTTAGCACGTAGCCTTCTTCGATCTGATCGTCATCCAAGAACGATTGGTCGGATTGATCGACAGTGCCATCGACCATCTTACCAGCGCAGGTGGAGCAGGCTCCAGCGCGGCACGAATAAGGCAGATCGAGACCTTCTTCTTCCGCTTTGTCCAAAATATACATGTCCTCGGGGCAAGTGATTTTTTGCTCGCCGTCGGGGGTTTTCAGGGTGATGGTGTATTCAGCCATGTATGCGTTCCTCTCTATGATTTGAGGCTACCAAAAGTATAAGTTCGCCTAATGCCAGGATTTAGGGGCGGTTAAGGCCGCCATTGGCATTTTTGGTGGCTTTATCTTCGATATTACGGGAAAATCGCCGTCGTGCAACCCTTTTGGCCCCGGAAATCGCAACAAAATTTATTATAAAATTTTCTAATTTCATCCTGTTTGCTTATACTTACGGATGTGGGGCTCCGCGATCGCTCCATTTACCGAGAGTGTATTTGACGTTACGATCGCGATCGCACTATCTCCTCCTATCCCCGATCCCCTATCGTGTCTTTTGTGTCTTCCCCTCCCTTTCGTGTCGGTATTGTCGGTACGGGATACGCCGCCCGCGTCCGCGCTGAAACCTTCTCTAGCGACGATCGCGCTGTTATAGCGGCGGTTAGCAGCCGCAATTTAGAGCGATCGCAAGAACTGGCCCGACCTTACGCCGCCGAGGCCCTCGACAGTTGGCAGGCGATCGTCGAACGCGACGATATCGATATTATCGTCATCTGTACCACCAACGATCGACATGGGGCCATCGCTCGGGCCGCCGTCGAAGGGGGCAAGCACGTCGTGGTTGAGTATCCCCTCGCTTTGGATCCGGCCGAAGCAGCCGCGATCGTCGATTTAGCGGATAGCAACGGTACGCTGCTGCACGTCGAACATATCGAACTGTTAGGGGGGTTGCACCGCACCCTACGCCAATATCTCCCGGAAGTCGGTACGCCATTTTACGCCCGCTACGTCACCGCCAACCCCAAACACCCGGCCCCGCGCAGTTGGACGTACCAACACGAGACCTTTGGTTTTCCGTTGGTGGCCGCCCTATCGCGTCTCAACCGCTTTGTTGACTGCTTCGGCACTGTAAAAGAGGTTAGCGCCCGATCGCGGTTTTGGGAACGTCCCCAAGAAAATTATTATGCGGCGTGCTGGTGTGCGGCACAGTTGGAATTTACCAATGGCGTTGTTGCCGACATTATCTATAGTAAAGGGGAAACGATTTGGCAGTCGGAAAATCGTTTCCAGGTTTGGGGCGATCGCGGTAAGTTAGTTCTAGAACCGGCGGGGGGGTTGTTAGTTTTGGAGAACCAAGTACAACCCATCGATATCGAACCGCGCAAGGGACTGTTTGCCAAAGATACAGCCGCAATTCTCGATCGTCTCACAGATGGGACATCGCTTTACACCACTCCTGCGGCCAGTCTCTACACCTTAAAAGTGGCTGAGGCGACTCGCATTGCGGCTGAGACGGGAAAACCGATCGCGATCGACGATCGCGCTTGACGATCGCGTTTTTAGTCGCACTCGGACTGGGGTAAAACTGCTGCTGCGCTCTGTGAAGACACTAGAGAAATTTTACCGTCAGGGGCGATCGTCCAGCCTGTGGCTTCGGTTAAAGGTATGAAGGGCGAGTTTTGCGATCGTTCTTCCCCAATACTAGGATTTAATACGCCAGTTTCTTCCGCCGTTGGGTCAGTAAAATCTTGGAAGTCGCGCCATATTACTTCACCGCGAAACGGTTGAGTCGGATCGGGAGGTAAACCGCCGCGTCCAGTGACAACAAACGAACTCCCCGCCGCCGCACAACGACTGACGACTAAAACTTGGGAGGGGGTCGATTGTTCCGGGAGTTCTACGATCCCTTGACTGGGATCGACATCGGGAGTTTGAATGTCAACAATGCCGCTAAATTCTGCTCCTAAATTAGACGTAGCTGTAATGTCACTTTGGGGTGTTTCCATTTCCCGAAATTCAGTACCGAAAATTGCCACTGCGTCGATCGTCACGCGCCCCCCCATGCCCTCGCGAGCGTTGGCTGTAATGTCGCTATTTTCTAATGCCACTAGGGTATCGGTATCGATGTCAATATTACCGCCATTGCCGCCCGCGTTGGTACTAATTTCACTACCTTGCCGCAATTGTAAATCTGAAGTTTGCAAGCGAATACTACCCCCATCGCCCACTAAAGTTGCCGCTTCAATTTTGCTGCCCATTTCTAGACGAATGGTGGGGACAAAAACGGCTAAATTGCCTGCCGCCCCCGTCCCGTCGCCACTGACAGAAAGGGCTGCCCTTTGACGCAACACCAATCGCGGAGCGACGATCGTTAAATTCCCAGCATTAGAACTGCTAAAGGTTTCGGTGGTGACACCACTAAAAAACGTGCCGTCGGGCGATTGTCCCGTTGCTTCGATGCTCTCGCGAGCGACAATTTCAATATTTCCTCCCGGCCCGCCCAGGGGAATCCGGCCGACAGGGAGGCTGACACCGCTTTGGGTGAGAATTTCGCCGCCATCGCCCAAAATAACGCGATCGGTTTCCACGAACAGATCTCCAGCCGCTCCCGTTCCGGCGATCGAGTTGGCGAACAGGCCCGCCGGAACCAGCGAGTCGGGAGGCGTACCTTGCAAGTCCACCACCTCAGAGGTGCGAACGGTCAAATCGCCACCCGGCCCCGATCCGAGAGTTGTGGTGCTTAAGAAACCACCATCGCGAATCACTAGCGATCGCCCTTCCACCTCAATATCGCCACCGTTCCCTGGCGCTCCGAAGGCCACCACCGCGGCCACCTCTTCGGCGGTGGTCAGCTCTCGGGTCGAGGTGAAGCGCTGGAGCTTCGCGCGGGCCTCCGCGTCGCCCGC
>CAKZKB010000190.1 GCA_937121005.1 uncultured cyanobacterium
TGCCTTCTGCGCTATCGGACAGTAGTTTGAAGTTCAAAACATGACGATTGTGGATCCTTTTCTTCTCGCCCTTCCCCAACTCATCGCCACCGAAACCGATTGCTTGTCGCGCCAAGATCTCCAGAGTTTGGACGAAATACTAGCCGCGATCGCCGCTAACCCAGACGGTGGCGAAGATGTTCTCAGAAACTGGATCCGACAGCGCCCCGAAATCCGCGATCGTCTGCGAGTTTTAGATCCAAGTCGAGAAATTAGCAACCTCAAAGCCAACACGACTGCCAAAACCGGACTGACAAACTACTTCCAGGAGTTGCGAAAAGCCGTCCGCGAGAAACTCAAGCAACTCCCAGACAAGCCTTAATAACATTTTTCGGAAAATATGTTACATTTGGGAATGGGCAAACGCCGTTTGCCCCTACATATAATTTTCCATCTGTTGCATAAATTCTGGAAATCAATATAAAATATTTAAATGAAAATCTACGCCCCCAACGTTCATCTTTTCGCTTACCAACTGCGTCAGACGACAAACTCGAATGGCGCAGAAACCGACAACTTAACCCCATTGTTAGACGGTGGTAAAGCCATTGTTAAAGCCTTCGGAATAGACACCCAAATTCCAACCCGCGATCGTCCTGGATATCGGGTCGATCTACTGGCTGAAAATCTCAAAAATGACGCGATCGTCCACTTTGAAAAAGAACCCGATGCCGACTTTACAGGCATTGCTTACCCCGTCCGCATTCACGATACCTACGCTTTAGCACTGAATATTCGTCGTCCAGAACGCGATCGCCAAGATAACAAAACCGAACTCGTCGAACCTACTTTTTTCAAGCAACTCAATCCGCAATATTGTTGGCACAACATTCGCCCCTCCATCGGCAAAACCTTACTGCTAACGGCTTGGTACGATCCTAAAAATAAGTGGCCGTTCGGACAATTTCAGGGTAAGCAAGATAACTTTAGGGAATTAGCCGATCGCTGCTTGGCATCCTTTCAAGGGAAAGACCCCTTACCGCCATTTTATCAAAGCGGCGAACTCTTTGGCAGTCCTATTTACGAGTATGGCATCCCCGGCGACGCTAACAGCAACACCCAGATTCTTGTCTGGATTTTCCGCACCTCCGAAACCGATCGCCAACTGCAAGCACACTATCCAAACCTCGTCGATATCTTGTGCTACCGCCACAAAATCGCTAAAAGCTACAACAAAAGCCGCTCGGTTTATAAAGTCTGTTTTCACGAGTCTCGCAAACTCGAAAACACCTTCGATCGCGTTGAAAAGAATCTCGATCGCGGACTTAAAGCAGATTCAGAAGAAATCAAAACCTGGTTAAAAAACTTCCCCCGCATTGCTTTTGAATACGATCGCCTTCTACAAGACTTGACCAACCAACTCTTAACCATTCAAATCAACTCGCAAAACTACAAGCGAGAATTGCAGTCTCTCCAAAGCCAACTTCCCGATCGAAACTTAAGTATTTTGGAAACCTTTCTCGAAAGCGATCGCCTTTTCCAAGAACAAATTCGCTCCGATCTCGGCTATTTACAACAACGCGCCAAACTACTCGATCGGGCTGTAGAAACGATTCGCAGCATTGTCGAAATCGAACAACAAGAAAGTCTCCAAGAGCTCAACAATAACGATCGCGACTTACAAAATACGATCGCGATCGTTGGTGTGGGATTAAGTTTCGCCGCCGTTGGTGCGACTGTTTCTCCATATCTCATTAAAGAAGAACCCGATCGCCCTTTAATTCCGTTGGATCTATCGGCACTCAATTCCGTTCATCCTCTCATATTTGCCTTGTTGTTTAGTGGCTTTTGTGGACTCGTCGGCGCGATCGTCACTAAACTGATTCAGGAATTTCAGGACAAATGCGATCCATGACAGCACACCTATGGCGACTAGACTATTATTCCACACAGGTGGCGGACATAGGGCCGCAATTCCTGACAACACACTGACTGGGGCGATCGATGGTAAAATTTGATGCACATTGGATAGGGCGAAGTGGTTTTCCTTTTCCAAACATCTAGACGGGGAAGGCACGGGGGCGCTACCCCTACAAGGACACCTAATCCCTAAAACCTAATCCCTAATACCTAACACCTAATGAACATAAATACAGCCCGATCGGGTTACGTTCTTCCTGTATTTGCTTGCGCGGCGGCGGTGGCGGCGCTGCGACATTTGCAAGGCCAATTAGATGATGTTTCTGGAGTAAACATCGATTTGGTGGAACCACCAGAAACCGTAAGGATTGATATCGAGTCGGTGGCACGTTTGCAGCCAGAAATTGCACTGGCGATCGCCCGCAGCGATCCGGGAGATAATTTAGATTTAACCCGCCATACTCCCGTTTGGGCAATGGTAGAATGGAATAACGATGTCGATCGCGATCGCATTTCTATCGTCGGTGGTGAAGGACTAGGACGGGATGCTAAGCGCGATCGCTTGTCGATTTCTGCTTACGCGCGGCGCTTAATTTTATCTAATTTAGAGCGATATTTACTAACAGATAAAAAAATCACTGTCACCTTGATTTTACCGGAAGGACGATCGCTGGCTAAGCGTACCTCTAACGCAGCTTTCGGTATCGTCGAAGGCTTGTCTCTGTTGGGAACGAGCGCCATTTCCCAACCGTTAAGCGCCCCCGACACGCTAGAAAACTATCGAGAGATCTTGCAAGAAAAAGCAGCACAATTTAAGACGATCGTCTTTTGTATTGGAGAAAATGGGTTGGATCTGGCTCGTAAAATGGGTGTCCCAGAATCGCGCTTAGTGAAAATTGCCAACTGGATCGGGCCGTTGTTAGTAGCTGCGGGAAATTATGGCATCGAATCCTTGCTTTTATTTGGCTATCATGGTAAACTTATTAAACTCGCAGGGGGAATTTTTCACACCCACCACCATCTGGCCGACGCTCGCTTAGAAATCCTCACGGCTTACAGTGCTAATGCGGGACTCGATCGCGATCGCTTGCAACATATTTTTAAATGTTCTACCGCCGAAGATGGGTTACAATATTTGCGAGGGTTAGACGCATCCCCACTGTGGAGCGATCGCGTTTATCGAGACATAGCCGAAGCCATCGATCGTCGCTGTCAAGATTACATTCAAAAGCACAGCGATCGTTCGGTGGAAGTGGGTTCCATCCTCTTCGATCGTCAGCGTCAGATCGTTGTTAAAAGCGATCGTGGCACTCGGTTACTTTCAATGAACAGTGAGCAATGAACAATGAAAAATGAACGTAAGGATTCAGGTATGCTAGGCTAAATGGTTGTAGAAACCCGGTTTCTCGCTTATAGCCGGACAAAATCCAAATTTCTCCCTTCAGAAACCGGGTTTCTCTGTATAACCTGAAGACTTACCAACGAACAATGAGCAATGAACAATATTGTCGCTATCTAGTTTTAAGGAAAAATGAGATTCAAATCGACATCGACATTGGGAAAGCAAGGCAATTTGACAGTCTCACTGGGGAAGAAGACACGCCGCGATCGATAGGTTTTAGCTTTGGGAAGTGGTTCGCTGTAGGTTTCCAAACGGCGATCGACAAGGTTGAAAATCCAGTAGTTGGCGATACCATATTCAGCGTAAAGGGAGAGTTTGAGATCGCGATCGACCTTTAATGTACTGTCAGCAATTTCGACAACCAATAACACATCGTCTGGTTGTGGGTGTGCGGACAAATATTCGTCTTCTCGGTAGCGAACAACACTCAGATCGGGTTCGGGTTCGCTGTTGGGAAAAAGGACAATCGGCTCTTGGGAACGGACGATGGCGTTATCTCCCAACTGTAAAGTTAACTGGCGAAACAAGCGGGTATTACATACTGAATGGGGTGTTCCTTTAGCTGCCATTGCGACAATTTCACCACGAATTAATTCAACTCGTTCTTCGGGGGCGAAGAACCCTAAATCGCTCAACTGATGGTACTCTTCTATACTAAAGCGTTTGGTTTTAACTGCACTCATTATCTTTTTTTGGTTTTAGAGTTATACTCTTTAATATACTCCAACGATCGCCCCTTTGCCAAGCCATGTCTTTTCCCCAACTTCCCGACACTTTGCAACTGCGTCCCTACCAAAAACAGGCGATCGCCAGTTGGTTTGCTAACCGGGGACGGGGCACGTTAAAAATGGCAACGGGAAGCGGAAAGACGATCGCGGCCTTGGCGATCGCGGCCGAAATGTATAGTAAAATTGGCTTGCAAAGTCTCATCGTTGTTTGTCCGTACCGCCACCTGGTGACGCAATGGCAAAAACAATGCCAGCAATTCGACCTAGACCCGGTTCTTGCCTTTGAAAACGTCCGCAACTGGCAAAGCCAACTGGCAACCCAACTCTACAACGTTCGCAACGGCAATCTCGATTTTATCAGTATTATTACCACTAATTCTACCCTAATTAGCGATGGATTTCAATCCCAACTCAAATACTTTCCCGATAAAACTCTCATCGTCGGTGACGAGGCCCACAACCTGGGTTCGCCCAAACTCGAAGCCAGTTTACCGCGCCATATTGGTTTGCGACTCGCCCTTTCCGCTACCCCAGAACGCTACTTTGACGATGTAGGAACCGAAGCCATCTTCGACTATTTCGGCCCCGTCCTCCAACCCGAACTTACCCTAGCTGACGCGATCGCCCTTGGAGCCTTAGTTCGCTATCAATATTACCCCATTCTCGTCCATCTCACCGATACGGAAAGTCGCCTCTACTCTCGCCTCACTCAACGCATTGGTTGGGCACTGTCGAAACAAAAAAGACCCGACGATCGCGAAGATCTCACCGCCCTCCTCATGCAGCGAGCTCGCATTATCGGTTCGGCTTCCAATAAATTAAATGCCTTGCGAGAGATTATGAAAAATCGCTTGCAAACCACCCACACATTATTCTATTGTGGTGACGGAACCATCGAGGATACTGTCAGTGGCGACAGCAGCCGCCAACTAGAAAAAGTGACCCAAATTCTCGGATCCGAACTCGGCTATCGGGTCAATACTTATACCGCCGAAACGCCTCTCCACAAAAGAGAACAATTGCGCCAACAATTCGATCGCGGCGAACTGCAAGGACTCGTCGCCATTCGCTGTCTCGACGAAGGGGTAGACATTCCCACGATCCAAACCGCCGTCATTCTCGCCAGCAGCAGCAACCCTCGCCAGTTCGTCCAGCGTCGCGGCCGAATTTTACGTCGCGCACCGGACAAAGACCGGGCCACCCTGTTCGATACCGTCGTCGTTCCGCCGCAATGCGATCGCGAAACTTGGGAAGTGGAACGGAACCTGCTGCGAAAGGAGTTGAAGCGGTTCGTCGAATTTGCCGATCTCGCCGACAACGCCGGGGAAGCGCGAAGCCAACTGCTCGACTTGCAACAGGAGTACGGGCTGCTAAACTTGTAGGGGTAGCGCCCCCGTGCCTACCCCGATCGGGCAACCACAGGGGGATTGGGGCAACCACAGGGGGATTGGGGCAACCACAGGGG
>CAKZKB010000191.1 GCA_937121005.1 uncultured cyanobacterium
CGCTCGTTTGAAATGTTCCCCGAGCCATTCTCCTTTGGCTTCCGGGTCGTTTTCGGCGGCAACTTCCGCGCCATCTTTGTAGTGGTCGCGATCGAGGATTTCCTGTGCTTCTTCTTTAGTCACTTCTCCATCGAGATCTTCGGCCGTCTCTTTGACTTTCTCGGCTTTACTGCGAGCATCTTCGTAGCGCTCTTTAGCCTCTTGTACGTCGATGCGACGGCTCCCACTCTGCTTGCTAAAAGCACTCGATCGCGCCTCGAGCTCGTCAAACCGGGCCTCACCAGTTTCGGGAATTCCCACGAACGTCCAACCGCGATCGCGCACGGTGACAGTGCGATCGGGACTCACCAAACGCATAGCGCTGAAGAAATAAATCTTCATATCCGGCTCGCCAGGAACGGCGATCGCTCCGACAGTATCATCGTAGTCGGTTTCCAAGCGATATCCATCTCCGTAGTCGATGGCAGTAATGCGCCCTCGGGAATCGCGATCGAGGGTACTCGGCCGGGGAACGAGAACCTGCATGGTCGTCTGGCGGTAGGATGAGGACGAATAGCGCACGAAATAGCCATCGGGATGCAGCGACCAACGCTCCTCGGGAATGGTTTCCCCTTCGTTTTCGGGAACTGCACCCGTCAGTACAGCAATATCCTCGAGTTCTTCGTAGGTCGAGTCCGCCTCGGTAAGCGCCCTTCGCAAATCGGCTCGGGCGGCTACGACTCGCCGTACTTCTGATGGTAAACTGTCTAATACTTCGTTGCGAACTTCATCGGGAATTAGATCCAAAGCATTGCCATTAATTTCGTCAATTTGGTCGTCGCTGAGGAGTTGTCGGGCAGCCGAACGAACGCGATCGCTGGTATCTTGTAGGTTCGTCCGGGCTAAAATTGCCCAGATCAGCGTTTGGATCGTACTTTGTTCGAGGTCGGGATGGTTATCTGCATTTTCCAGGATCGTGGAGATAATATCGCTGCGCGGCCCTTCCAAAGAAGCGTAGCCGTACCCCTGACCACTTCCTTCTTCGGGGCCGTAAGTTCCCGCGTGCAAGCAGTAACTTTGCAAGGTAATTTCGTAAGCACCCGGTGGAGCCAGATAAGCATCGTTTCGTTGGGGAACTGTAGTGAGAGAAACGAAGGGGCCAAACTCTTCTCCATCGAGTAAAGGCACTCCACGCACATCGTACAAACTGGTGGTTAGCGGGGGTTCTTCCTCGAAAACGTTGGATAAATCGGGCAGGTTCGTATCGGGGATGTCAGGAATATCGACATCGGGAATGTCGAATTGAGCGAGAGTGGGAGGTGAAGCGGCAATAGCGAGGATTGTACTGAAAGAAACGAATAGTTTTGGGAAAAAAGACATAAATTAGGATTTGTCGTGTTACGACTCATCAACTGAGAACCGCGCGATCGTCCGCACTTTTAGCCAGCGATCGCCTTCGCCGACAACACCGGGCGACTCAGCCGTTGCTCCCATTCTAACGCAAATGATATCATCGCAGCGATCGTTCAGTTTTGCCGCGATCGTTATTCGGATCTGGCGCGAGACTTGCCATACACCAACGAAATGAGTATTCCCTCCACCATCAGCACGATAATCCAGAAGAATAATTCGAGAAACACTAGCGATACGGGCTCGTGGAACATATTAAACGGTGCGTGAAACTCGAAATATAATGCCATCAGCGCCCATAAAACGATCGCGAATGCCGCACCGCGCTTAATTCGATGTCGGGGTAAACAGGGTTCAATATAGGTAAAAACTAATCCGTGCGCGATCCCGATCGCCGCCGCAATTGCCATATAAAGAGGCCCGTTCGCAAACATCAAGGGCAATGGTTCCATTTTGAATAAAACAGCGATCGCTTTTTCACTCTGCACGTCTGGATCGAACAGGAGCGGTTTACCCAGTTGAAAGAACAAAAGGTTGCTAACCACGTTCGCGACCACAAAAGCTATAGATCCGGCGATTCCACCCCTCACTAATTTCGACAGCATAAACACTCCACCAGACAACAGCACGTCCAAAACGTATAACTATATCCTAGACCCATTTGCTATCTATTTCGGTTACGGTTGTTGGGTTTCATGCTTTAACCCAACCTACACCCAAAGCGATCGGGGTCGGCTGACAGCACCGGGCGACTCAGCCGTTTCTCCCATTCTACCGCAAGATACAACAGCAAAAGAAATCCATTCCCCCAGAACGAACAATGTCTTGGGGGATGCGATCGCTGTGACCGAGAATATCATGGATACAAGCCCCTGGCTTTAGACATGGGGTTCTTAATTCTGCGAAAAGTTGGGGGTGTAGATTTTCTTCCTCCCAAACTTGCGAAAAGTCAGGGGCGTAGATTTTCTTCCCCCTGAACTTTTCAAGACTCAAGACGAACTCTGAATTCTGAATTCTGAATTCTGAATTGGAGCGAAGCGACTGACAACCCCTAGGATTCGGGTTCTAGGAGTTGGAAAGAGTCGAAAAAGCGGGCGGTACTGCCAGAAATCTCGCTGTCGCCAGGACGTTCGGTTCCCAACAAATAAACGCGATCGTCCACTAAATACAAGCGAAACATGAGGCTACCGTTGGGGAGATCGAAGTTCAATTCTCGCCCCGGATAGTCGCCGAGGGCGATTTCGGTTTCCTCAGATACCTCCACTCCCAAACCGTTGGCGATCGCCGCTTGCACCTCAGCCAAAGTTGCTTGGGGGTTGCCAATATCGGCCGTTTCGGGGTAATCTCCGTAGGCGAGGACAAACGTTTGCACTTCCTCAGCCGAAACAAATCGCGTCAGGGGTAAGTTCGCAGTGGGGGTTTCTAAAACCGGGTTGTCGAAAATCGGATCTTGAGGAAAAGCGATGGTAAAGCGTCCTATATCAGACTCGAAGGCTTCCCAGCCGCCGCCTGTGGTTTCCACCGTCAGCAAGTCGTCGCCTCGGTTGATGCGCTCGAAGTTTTCGATTTCCTCTTCAAATTGCTCGAGTCCGTCGTCAAAAAAGTCGGAATCGGGGAACGGACGACCGATTTGGGCCGCAGCCGGAGAAGCGATCGCCAAAAGCGCTACTATAGCAAAGGGCTGTAACTTAAGTTGTTGTCGAAACATTTCTCGTTAACCTCGTTGAAACAATTTTATGTCAGATTTAGTTCTATTTTGGCATCGATCCGATTTGCGCGTCGCGGACAATGTAGGGTTATCCGCCGCCTGCGGGCGCACCGCTAAAGTGGTGGGTGTTTTTTGTCTGGATCCGAACATCTTGGAGCGCGACGATATCGCTCCGGCGCGAGTCACCTATATGATAGGTTGCTTGCAGGCTTTACGGGGTCGCTATCGAGACCTGGGCGGGCAACTTTTGGTCCTGCGCGATCGCCCTGTAAAAATTATACCGCAATTAGCCCGAGAGTTGGGGGCAAAATCTGTCTTTTGGAATAACGATGTCGAACCCTATTCCAAGGAGCGCGATGAGGCAGTTGAGGAAGCCTTAAAAGAAGTGGGTATCGAAGTCTGCACTTTTTGGGATCGGTTGTTGCACGCGCCGGGAGCCGTTCTCACCAGTTCTAAAACGCCTTATACGGTTTATACACCTTTTTGGAAAAGTTGGATCGCCGAGGAAAAAGCGCCCCCCGTTGGCGAGCCCGAGTCTCTGGAGAAATTGAGCGCCACCGAAGCCGAGACCGCTCGCAATTGCGGCGCGATCGACCTGCCTAGCGCCAAAGATTTAGGGTTTGTTTGGGATGTGCCGTTGTTGCTCGAACCGGGAGAAACGGCGGCCCGAGAACGGTTAGAAGAGTTCTGTCAAAATGCTTTACTCGACTACGAACAATCGCGAGATTTCCCCTATCTCGATGGCACGTCTCGCTTGAGTGCGGCGCTTAAATTTGGGGCGATCGGCATTCGTGAAGTTTGGCAAGCAACGGTAGAAGCGATGGAGTTTTCTCGTAGCGATGAGTCTCGCGACAGCATCACTACTTGGCGACAAGAATTAGCATGGCGAGAATTTTATCAGTGCGCCATGTACTTTTTTCCCGAACTGGCAAACGGCCCCTATCGCGAAAAATGGCAAGATTTTCCCTGGGAACATACAGAGGAAT
>CAKZKB010000192.1 GCA_937121005.1 uncultured cyanobacterium
GTAAATGAAGCCAGTAAAGGCTTCCCTGACAGAGAAACAGTTCCCTTACCTTAAAACAGGAGGTCAATCGATCTGTTTTACATTACATCTGTCTCGTCCGACAACAGCACCCCTCTCGAAAATCGAAACATCCCCATCTAGTGAGCTAGGGAGCCATGGAGCTAAAGTTTGTCTTTAGCGTACCTCCAGAAAGCCTTGAAGTACCAGGGGAAGTCAATCGGTGGAGTAGAGACGGGGTGCTGTTCTATTATTTTATTAAACAAAAAAATGGAGCGATCGCCTCGAGTGGCATCTCTATCGAGGCGATCGGTTCGCGGAAACGATCGCTAGGTTTGGGAAGTCGAAGAGCGATCGATAATTGGGGTAAGATAAGCGACGATCGCCCCCAACATAAAGGTTAAAACATTGCGAAATAGGGGCAACCAATCCGAGGTGCGGCTGACCACCGGGCCGATACCGAAAGCAACGAATAAAATACCCCACAAGGGCGAAAAGATCAGCGCCCACTGCCAAGCAAATATCTTGTTTTCTCGCGGTTGCGCCGCCAAACCAAAAATGATTCCGCCCATTCCCGAGGTAATCAGCGTTAAAATCCACTGTTCGCGGGGCAGTCCGGGAACAACTCGACAACCGCCATCGCGCAAACAACCCGAAATCGAGTCTAAGGCTTCGATGATGGATCGATCTTCGCCATTTTCGCGCACGTAAAATTGGTTTCCGTAGCGCGTTTGTAATTCCACCCAAAAGGTGCGCGGTAGCACGGGATAGATGTCGAGACCGACATTAAAATTCAGCAAGTTACCGCCGCGCGGATCGGCGACGAGTAAGATGCTGTCCTCGCCGAGATCCCAAAAGTCGCGCACCGCCAGACCCGGCGTGCGATCGAATTGGGTTAAAACGCGCAGTTTGTATCCGGTTTCGGTTTCGAGGTCGGCCAGGGCGGTGGTGAGGAAATCCTCTTGGGCGCTGGTGAGGACTTCGGCCAGATCGATGATGGGGGTGGGGCGATCGGGAAGCAGTTCGGGGTTGTCGATGGCGTGGGCGGCCGGGGCGATCGTCCAGGGGGTGACAGCGATGAAAACAGCGACGATCGCTGCGGCCAGTCGTCGGAGGTGCTGCATGGGAACGTCTCTAAGCAAATGGCAATGGGGGGTTTAATTTTTTAATATAACATTCATTTTCGTTACATTCGTTATTAATCGTGCGGTGCGCGGGTATTCCATGTCGGGCCATCAATTTCCCTTGATGGTGCGGTGCGCGGGTATTCCATGTTGGGACATCAATTTCCCTTGATGGTGCGGTGCGCGGGTATTCCATGTTGGGATATCGATCTCCATTGATGGGTGCGTTACGCGAATATTCCATGTTGGGCCATCGATCGCATTTCTCCACCGCGTAACACATGGTGCGTTACGCGGGTATTCCATGTTGGGCCATCGATCGTCTTTTTCCACCGCGTAACACACCCTACCAGGGGAACACACCCTACCCATTTCCCTCTTCCAAACGCCGCCGCCATTCCTCATCAATTTTGTCTGACTGCTCGAATTCTTGCTGCGCCAGATCTTTCTCGGTGGTATAGGCGAGATCTTCGCGATCGATGACGGTTTCGGTGGCAAATTGGCCGGCATAAGCGAGTTTTTGTTGTAGCTTGGGTGTAGGACGCTGGACGATTTGCGCTCGTTCTTGGCGCTGTTGGTTGCGCGATTCAATTTTGCTGTTGCGCCATTGAATCCAAAAATAGCGTAACAGGGGAACGGTTAAAAAGGCAATGCCGTAGCCCAATAGCAACCAGTAAATCGAGGCGACAAATGCTACTAAACCACCCAATTCGGCCGCGATCGCCCCGTCAGCCAGCAAACTTCCCAATACCAATGCCCCGACAATATTCACCGCTCCCAAACCGATCGCCATCATTTTCTGCCCGGAACTGGCTTGGCTGAACTGCCAGGGATATTCGCGTAAATAGTCAGAAACCGATCGCGTTTTGTGCTGTTTGACAGTGGTTTGCAGTTCGGGGAAATGATAGACCAATTCTCCTTCGGGGGACACTTCTGGGCGACCGTTAAATCGACTGAGAACGGGCAGCATATACTCTTCGTATTCTTGTGCGGAACTGTCGCCCAAGTCGTCTAAATAGGGAGCAATTTGTTCGGCGGTGACGGCTCCTTTGTTGTTGCGAATGACAGTGGCAATTTGGCTCCAACGGCGATCGTCTAAATTGGCATTGGGGTTGCCATCGCCGAATAAAAACGAGAACACCGCTTCGAGAAAGTTCATTTCCGAGTCTTCAGAAGACCTGGATTTTCGCACCTTGCGATCGCGATGCGATCGACTTGGATAGGGGTCGTAAAACCACATCCAATCCGAGATCCAAAACCGGGGTAAAAAGAAGATACCGCCACCACTGCGCGATCGTCCCCCACCGCCACCATTGCTATCGCCATCGCGACTAGAACTGAGGGCAATTAAGATAACGGCGATCGTTACAAAAATTAAGACGATCGAGACGATTAAAATTGTACCGAAGGAGATGCGAATCAGGTAAAATAAGACATTCCAAACTTTCTCCCACCACGCTTGCCATCGCAGCCGCCAAAACTTATTCCGCAAAACGGCTCGAAAATTCTTGGGAAACTGGTAAACAATATCTCCAGTTTCGGCAACTTGCAGGTGCGCCCCCGCATCGGAAGCCAACGCTAACAAGCCGCGTTCTGCTAAATTTAAATTGAGTCCCGATGTCGCCGCCACGTCGCCGGGTGTGGCGCGATAGTCGAGGGTTTCGACTGCTTTCATAATTTGCGGATCGGGAGCCAGGGTTGCAGCCATATTTTTTATTTCTCTCGCTCGACGGGTCTACATTACGCCTACTTAACGTCCTTTCTATGGTAGCATATCGCTAGGGAAAATATCGACCTGCTGGCCGCGATTTTAGAAAAGCCGCGTCTTTTCGCCTGAAGGACTGGGGTGCAATTGCCGATACCTGTGATAAAATGCTGAGGCCAGGCTAGAGTTTGTTTGCAGAGCCGCCATCGTGACCGACACTAACAACGACATCTCACTTCCAACATCTGTTTACCTGCGCTACGCCCTCGGGTTTCTCGCCTTAGTGGTGGTGGTTCCCGCCTTATTACAAGGGGTAGAAGCCTTTGTCGGGGCATTATTTTGGAGCGTGCGATCGCTGCTTTTACTCGCCGTTGCTGGCGGAGTCGGAACCGGAGCGATCGCCCTATGGCAAAAGTACCAAAGCGATCGAGCCTTCGATCGCGATCGGTTACAAAACTTATTTTATCAGTTCGTGCGCGAGGGCAACAACCGCTTCACCGTTCTCGATTTTGCTGCAAAAGTACAACTTTCTCCCCGCCAAGCCAAAGACTTTTTAGATGCGGCGGCGAAGGAGTGCAATGCTGATTTTGAAGTCAGCGATCGCGGCGATATTTATTATTGTTTTCCAACCATAGAAGCGGCGCGATCGTCCGCGCTTTCGGCTGGACAACCTTTAATTCAAGCGCACCTCGCTCGCCGCCTCAATGTCAGCGCCAGCAGCATTAGCTATCGCAAGTTGAAGCCGGGTTTTTCTGAGTGGGTACAGCAAAAAGATCCCGAAGGCATTGCTTGGGAATATTGTCAAGACAGCAAACAATTTTATCCCAGGCATAGGCGCTAAAACGCCGACCCTTAAGGGCGGAGATGCTTCAGCTAGCGCGGTTCGGTGTCTTTCGACTGCGCTCAAGAACCGCTTGCCGTTGGCGTAGCCTGCGCGTAGCGCATAGGGCAGCAACAACAGCGTCTCCCTCAAGTAACGGCTGAATTTCGTAACAATTATTAATAAAAAAGCTGCTTTCTCGTGCTAAAATATCTGTAAGGAGGTGATACAAGTGTACGGATGCCAACAAGTTTTACTCCATCCCGATGGTGACCTCAAAGCCATCTTAGAATACATCTGCACCGAAGCCAACAAGCTGCACAACT
>CAKZKB010000193.1 GCA_937121005.1 uncultured cyanobacterium
TAAATCATTTTGGGGCCTGTTTATCAGTCCGTTCGATAAAATCTCGAAAAGTCTAGGATAGGATATCGCGATCGATATATCCCTATTTTGTGAAATTGGCGTAATATTAGTTGTTGTAATCGATATGGGTTTGTGGAGCAAATTATTAGAGAAATGAAGCAAAAAGCACCTCGTCTGTACTGAAGAGGAAATCGATCGCTTGTCAGCCGATTTGCTACGGCTCGATCGTCTATCTCCTTCTACCCTTCCCTCCGGGGTTGCACCATAAGTCGCCAAGCCTCTATAATTGATATAGTGTGCCTCAACTAAAACAACATAAAAGTTGTTAATTAAAAAGTTAACAAACTGTTAATTTAAGATAAGATATTTATCAGATTGGCGCAAAAAGATTGTAGCGATCGACACCTCTGCTAAACTAAAAGGTGAAGCGTTAAGAAGAGGGTAAGGATATGGTTAGTACCGCCCCAGAACGAGTGGATCGAGAGTCGCGAGAAGACGCTTTCGTGCTGTGGTTTGAAGAAGTTGGCATTGCCGACATTAACTTAGTTGGGGGGAAAAATGCCTCTTTAGGCGAGATGATCCGCCAGCTTTCCTCCAAAGGTGTCAGCGTTCCTACTGGATTTGCCACCACTGCTTATGCGTATCGCTACTTCGTAGAAAAAGCAGGCTTAGAAAAAAAATTGCGTAAGTTGTTTTCCGATCTCGACGTAGAAGACATGGAAAACTTACGCGATCGCGGCAAGCAAGCACGAGCGCTGGTATTGAACACGCCATTTCCTAAAGACTTAGAAGCGGCGATCGTCACTGCCTATTTCAAACTGTGCGAGCGCTACGGACACAATACGGAAAGCTGCGATCGCTTTGAGGATCCGGTCGATCGCGAAGCGTGCAAATCCTACAGTTACGACACCGACGTTGCCGTGCGATCGAGTGCCACCGCCGAAGATTTGCCCGATGCTAGTTTTGCCGGACAGCAAGAAACCTACCTCAACGTTCATGGGGCAAAAGCGGTTCTAGAATCGTGCCACAAATGCTTTGCCTCCTTGTTTACAAACCGGGCAATTTCCTATCGCACTATTAAAGGCTTCGACCATTTTGCCGTTGCCCTTTCAGTGGGCGTACAAAAAATGGTACGCTCGGATTTGGCATCTTCCGGTGTCATGTTCTCCATCGACACCGAAACCGGATTCAAAAATGCCGCTTTGGTGACGGCTGCCTACGGTTTGGGCGAAAACGTCGTCCAAGGGGCAGTGAACCCCGACGAATATTTCGTCTTTAAACCCACGCTGCAACAAGGCTTCAAACCCATCTTAGAAAAACGCCTAGGCAGCAAAGAAATCAAGATGGTCTACGATATCGGCGGCGGCAAGCTGACTAAAAATGTCCCCGTGGCCGAACCCGATCGCGGCAAATTTGCCATCAGCGAAGATGAGATTTTGACCCTAGCAAAATGGGCTTGTATCATCGAAGATCATTACAGCAGCGTGCGCGGTCAGTACACGCCCATGGATATCGAGTGGGCCAAAGATGGCATCACTGGGGAACTGTTTATCGTCCAAGCGCGACCGGAAACCGTGCAATCGCAAAAATCCGGTAGCGTTCTCAAACACTACAAACTCAACGGATCTGGCGATATTATTTCCACAGGTCGTGCCGTCGGCGAAGCCATCGGCCAAGGGGCAGCCCGCGTAATTCTCGACGTTCATAAAATCGATGAATTCCAAGCTGGGGAAGTGTTGGTCACAAACAAAACTGACCCCGACTGGGAACCGATTATGAAAAAATCGAGCGCGATCGTCACTAACCAAGGGGGACGCACCTGCCACGCCGCTATTATCGCCCGCGAAATGGGAATTCCGGCGATCGTCGGTTGCGGCGATGCCACCGATACCGTGAAAACGGGGCAAGATATCACCGTTTCTTGTGCCGAAGGGGAAGAAGGGCGCGTTTACGCTGGCTTGGTTCCTTTTGAAATCGAAGAAACCGTTCTCGACAACTTGCCCGACACGCACACCAAAATTTTGATGAATGTCGGCAACCCGGAAGAAGCCTTCGGTTTGGCAGCCATTCCTTGCGACGGCGTAGGCTTAGCACGCCTCGAGTTTATCATTGCCAACCATATTAAAGCCCACCCCTTGGCGTTGATGAATTTCGACACCCTAGAAGACCCGTTAGTGAAGCGCGAAATCGCCAAACTCACGGCCCAATACGACAACAAACCGGATTTCTTTGTCGATAAATTGGCTCAAGGTGTGGGGACGATCGCGGCCGCATTTTACCCGAACCCGGTTGTCGTGCGGATGTCCGACTTCAAGAGTAACGAATACGCCAATTTACTCGGGGGTCGTCAGTTCGAGCCCAAAGAAGAAAACCCGATGATTGGCTGGCGCGGCGCATCCCGTTACTACGATCCCAACTATCGCGAAGCCTACGGGTTAGAATGCAAAGCCCTCAAACGAGTTCGCGATGAAATGGGGTTAACGAATGTGATTCCCATGATTCCATTTTGTCGCACTCCAGATGAAGGGCGCAAAGTGCTGGCCGAAATGGAAAAACACGGCTTGAAACGGGGCGAAAATGGCTTGCAAGTGTACGTCATGTGCGAAATTCCCAGTAACGTGATTTTGGCAGATGAGTACAGCAAAGTCTTCGATGGCTTCTCCATTGGGTCAAACGATTTAACTCAATTAACCCTGGGTCTCGATCGCGATTCGTCTTTAGTGGCACACATTTTTGACGAACGCAATGAAGGCGTAAAAACGATGGTGAAAATGGTCATCGAAAAAGCCAAAGACAACGATCGCAAAATCGGTATTTGCGGTCAAGCACCTTCGGACTATCCCGAATTTGCTCGCTTCTTAGTGGAGTTGGGCATCGATTCGATTAGCTTGAACCCCGACGCAGTGCTGAAAACCCGCTTAGATATTGCTGAGTTGGAACAAAGCCTGTGACCTCTAACCTCTAACCGCAACCGTAGCAACCGTAGGGCGGGCAATGCCCGCCCTTTCAAGTTTCCAGGTAGCCTCAATATAGGCTTTTCTAGCACGAGAAATGGTCGTTTCAGGCGACCGAATGTGCAGATTCTAGGGAATTGGAGGGATAGTCAAAACCTAATCCCTAATCCCTAATCCCTAAAACCTAATCCCTAGAACCTCATACCTTTACGAAAAATCCCATTCTGTTTCTTCAGAAGCGCTATTGTTCGCCGTCATTTCGAGATTGGGGGTTGCGGTTCCGTTGCGATCGCCTGTCACTGTTCCTTTCTCGCAAGTGCCGCATTTATCCTCGGGTTCGGGTTTCTCTTCCGTTGGAATTGTGGCCACGTAAGCAGGTAAATCGACGGTAAAGGTAGACCCGCGATCGACCTTACTTTTAACGGAAATATCGCCCCCCATCATCTGACAAAAGCGGCGAGTAATCGCTAAACCCAAACCCGTCCCGCCGTATTTGCGAGTGGTAGATTCATCGGCTTGTTTGAACGGTTGAAAGACTTGTTGAATTTGTTCGTCGCTCATCCCAATCCCCGTATCGCTGACGCGAATACAAATCCAGTCAAAGGAACCGGAACTGTCCTCGTCGCGATCGCCTTCGGTTAAGGTATCGCTAAAGGGTGAAGTCTGCCGAGAAACCGTGAGTTCGATCGTCCCTTGATGGGTAAATTTCGACGCATTGCTGAGCAGGTTGAGCATGATTTGACGAACTTTTTGCGCGTCGGTATAAGCCGATCCTAAATAGGGAGAACAGCGCACTTGCAGTAAATTGGTATTTTTCTCCACAAGCGGCTGCACCGTCGATGCGACTTCCGATACCAACTTGGCCATATCGAAGCGTTCGGGGACTAAATCCATCTTGCCCGCTTCAATTTTAGAAAAGTCGAGGATATCGCTGATAATGGTGAGTAAATTGCGCCCTGCGGTAGAAATACTTTTGAGATCGTCAAACAGTTCTTCGTCTTCAACGCCCAAATCTTCAATCTCTTCTTGGACGATCTCGCTATAGCCAATAATCGCATTGAGCGGCGTTCTCAGTTCGTGACTCATGTTGGCTAAAAACGAACTTTTCGCTTGGTTTGCAGCTTCGGCGGCGATCGTCGCTTGGTAGAGTTCGGCTTCGGCACGCTTGCGCTCGGTAATGTCGCGAGCGAAGGTACAGCTATAGTCTTGGCCTTTATACGTCAGAGCGCTAATGGTAATTTCAACGGGAAAGATGCGCCCGTCTTTTGTGCGGTGGCGCGAGTCGAGGGTTAAAGATCCAAATTCCAAAATTTGATCCCAATAGTCGGGCCAAATTTCGGGCGGTAAATCTGGGTTGATGTCGTGCAAGGTCATCGATACCAGTTGCTCTCGGGAATATCCTAACGAGACGCAGGCGGTATCGTTGACATAAAACAAACGTCCGTCGCGGGCGATCCAAAATACCGCATCTCCCGATCGATCGATGGAGAGTTGCGACAGAGGTAAGGTTTCTTCTAAACGGGCTCGCTGCGATCGCTCTTGTTGCAGTTGAGAGGCGATCCCGTCAAATTTGCGCCGCAGTTTTCGCCGCGCTAAAATGCGATCGCCGATCTCTTCAACTGTAAAAATAGCTCCCCCGATTTCTCCGGTCGCTGTTTTCCAGGGAGAGGTTTTCCACTGTAAATAGGTGATTCTTCCGTCGGGACAGACAAACTTGCTTTCTTCCGGGCGATCGCTTTTTCCTTGCAAGCAACGCTGATGTACCTCGCGCCATTTCTCCGCTTGCTGGGGAAATATATCGTAATGACAGCGACCGATAATTGCGTCGGGATCGAAACCGAACAGGTGCGTCCAGCCTCGAGAGACGGCCAAATAGCAGCAGTCGCGATCGACCATGGCGATGGCGGTGGCGTTGCTTTCCCAAAACGCCCGGAACAGGTCGGGGTTATCGTACATGAATCTGAAGCGGAGACGATCGCGATCGAGCGGCCCGAACCTCACCGAGAGGGCTTCGCTATCCCAATCGCATCTGAGGGGTGACAGTACGCATCGATCTTAACAGCCTTAATATTAAAACGCCGCGATTGCCTGTAGGGGGATGGGGAGAGGGGGAGAGGGGGAGGGGGAGACAAGGGGACAAGGAGACAAGGGGATGGGGAGAAATCAATATTCATCCTTCATCCTTCTGACTTCATCCTTTCTATCCACCTCACACCTCGAACCTCATACCTCGCACCTCAAGACGGGCGTGGAGGGACTCGAACCCCCGGCACCCAGAACCGGAATCTGGTGCTCTATCCGCTGAGCTACACGCCCTCGAGAAGTTCCATTGTAGCCGATCGCGATCGAAAAAACAACATCGGATCGGAGCGGGGCCGAGCCGCCAGGAAAAAATAGCGAATTTAACCAAAAAGATGTCACGGGGGACACAAACCTGGTAGATTGAGCGGAGTATCGGCAAGAATGTAAACAGTATGAAAGTTTTAGTCATCGGCGGTGACGGCTACTGCGGTTGGGCCACCGCCCTGCACCTTTCAAATCGCGGTTACGAAGTCGGGATTCTCGACAGCCTGGTACGCCGTCATTGGGATCGACAGTTGTGCGTCGATACCCTCACGCCGATCGCCCCCATCGAGAAGCGGTTGCAGCGCTGGACGGATCTGACCGGGAAAACCATCGATTTATTCGTCGGCGACATCACCGACTACAGTTTCCTCAGCAAAACCCTGCATCAGTTCGAGCCCGACACCATCGTCCACTTTGGCGAACAGCGATCGGCTCCATTTTCGATGATCGATCGCGATCGGGCCGTGCTCACCCAGGTAAACAACGTGGTGGGGACGCTCAACATCCTCTATGCGATGAAAGAGGACTTCCCAGACGCTCATCTGGTGAAACTCGGTACGATGGGCGAATACGGTACGCCCAACATTGATATCGAAGAAGGGTACATCACCATCGAGCACAACGGACGCACCGACACCCTTCCCTACCCCAAACAACCGGGTAGTTTCTATCACCTCTCGAAAGTTCACGACAGCCACAACATCCATTTTGCCTGCAAAATTTGGGGGTTGCGAGCCACCGATCTCAACCAAGGTGTGGTCTACGGTGTCACTACCGAAGAGACGGCCATGGACGAGATGCTGATCAACCGTCTCGACTACGACGGCGTATTTGGAACCGCACTCAACCGTTTTTGCATCCAAGCGGCGGCGGGCCATCCCCTGACCGTGTACGGGAAAGGCGGCCAGACGCGCGGGTTCTTGGATATTCGCGATACGGTACGCTGCATGGAACTGGCGATCGCCAACCCTGCCGAACCGGGTCAGTTCCGGGTGTTCAACCAGTTTACCGAAATGTTCAGCGTCGGCGACTTGGCTGAAAAAGTCAAAGAAGCAGGCGAGAAGATGGGGCTAAAAGTGACCATCGACCACTTACCAAATCCCAGAGTCGAACTCGAACAACACTACTTCAACGCCAAAAACACCAAACTCATCGATTTGGGTCTCGAACCCCACAACCTGTCCGACTCGCTGATCGATTCGCTGCTCAACTTTGCGATTAAATACAAAGAGCGCGTCGATCGCGGCCAAATTCTCCCCAAAGTCTCCTGGCGGCGCGAAACCTCCAATAAGGAGAATGGGGCTAGCAATGGCAAGCCGGAAACCAACGGGCAAAAATCAACTCCCGTCGCCCCCCCGGCCGCAGCCGCAAATAAAGCGTAACTAAGGAATATCTTTAACCTTCAGGCCCGGTTTCGCTAAAAAACCGGGCTTCTTTTATCTCCGGTCAATCTTCATGTTAAAAACCCAAAGATAAAGATATAATAGTTGCAACTGCGCTACTGGCATTATACGGTATGGACTGGCCGCACATTTCGGTAATTATCCCCACCTACGCTCGCGAAGCCGCCCTGCGAACCACGCTCGCTGAAATTGTCGAGCAAGACTATCCCCACTACGAAGTTTTGGTTGTCGATCAAACAGCGAAGCACGAAAGCGAAACCGAAGCCGATCTAGAACGCTTAGCCGCCGCCGAAAAAATTCGTTGGTTCCGCCTCGACTGGGCGAGTTTGCCAGGGGCAAGAAACTATGGCGTTCGCCGCGCTGAAGGAGAAATTATTGTCTTTATTGATGATGACGTGCGCCTGCAACCAGGATATTTAAAAGCCCACGCCCGCAACTTTATCGATCGCCCGGAAATTGGGGCAGTGGCAGGACGAGTCCTAGATCCGACGATCGCCGACGGAATGCCAGAAGAAATGGCGATCGAGTTTTTACCTCCCGAAGCCATGGATCCGGGTATTGCTTGGTATTATATCGATTTAGTCCATGCGGTTAAACCCCAACAAGTGCTGACGGCGCGGGGGTGCAATATGTCGTTTCGCCGCGATATTTTTGATAAGTTTGGCGTGTGGTTCGACGAGCGTTTTCGCGGGAGTGCGGTGCGCGAGGAGTCGGATTTTTGCTTGCGAATTCGGCAGACGGGATATAAGATTTGGTTCGATCCTGAAGCGGTTTTAGTTCACGTGGGCGAGCCGACAGGGGGGTGTCACGATGTCAGTACGCGATCGCTTCAGTATCAAATTACCCACTATCACAACCATTTTTGGATGGCGTTTAAGAACCTCACGCTAACGCAAAATTTACGATTGTATGGGCGGCTGTTCGACTGTCACGTTTTAGGCAATCCGCCCTGTTATAAAAGTGGTTCTCCGACAAAAATTGCTGCTCGCGGAGTCTTCTATTTTTGGGGCTTTATAGACGCGATCGGTACTGCAATTCAATCGTTGTGGACTCAGGGACAACCCTACACTCGCCAAGATTTGCAAGATTAAACCCGTTTGCAACGCATCAACGAACAACGAACAACGAACAACGGAGTCCAGTCACTTCTGAACTCTGAACTCTGAACTCTGAACTCTGAGGGTATCGTTCCTCTACCTAACCGACTAGAATTTGGGTCAGCCAACCCGCCATTTTACATGAGAAAAATTACCGCTAGCAGCGAACCCGGAGTCGGCTCGAGTTTTCGGTGACACCAACGGGATCGAGTAAAAACTGAAGAACCTGTGAGTTTTACGGAGGGGGCTGATACAATTTAGGGGGAATTGCCGATGGATCGCTCACCTCTAACCCCGAACTCCTATGAATGGCGACTGGGAAACCGACATCGATCGCCCCTGCATCTTGGTTGTAGACGATAATGAAGTCAACCGCGACCTGTTGAGTCGGCGGTTGTTGCGTCAAGGGTGCGATGTTGAGGTGGCCGACAATGGGTTTGCGGCCTTGGCACTGTTGCGATCGCGGCCGTTCGATCTCATCCTTCTCGATATTATGATGCCGGAAATGAACGGCTACGAAGTCCTAGAAAAACTCAAAGCCGATCCGGTATTGCGCCATATTCCAGTCATTGTCATTTCAGCATTAGACGATATCGATAACATCGTAAAAGGCATCGAACTCGGGGCCGACGACTATTTGCCCAAACCCTTTAACCCCGTCTTGCTGACGGCCAGAATTAACGCTTGTTTGGAGAAAAAACGCCTCCACGATCGCGAACAAGCCTACCTCGAACAGTTGCGGGCCGAACGGGAAAAATCCGATCGCCTGCTGTTGAGTATTTTACCCCAACCCATCGCCGATCGCCTCAAACAAGATCCCCATACCATCGCCGATAGTTTTACCGATGCTAGCGTTTTATTCGCCGATATTGTCGGTTTTACGGCGTTGTGGTCGCAGATGTCACCGACGGAATTAGTGGAGTTACTC
>CAKZKB010000194.1 GCA_937121005.1 uncultured cyanobacterium
CATGGCGAGAAAAACAGGTTTTATCCGCTCCGTTATCCCAATTTCCAGAATTGAGGTAACAGATGGGAATATTGATGTAGGGGCAAACGGCGTTTGCCCATTTCCAAGTGTAACACCTTTCCTGCAAAATGGTAGTAGGTAAGCATTCAGGTCAAAACAAGAAACTCGGTTTCTCAAAGGACTGCAACCACAGATGAATGGGATATACGCAGATGGCTTTTCGGTCAAAGTGTTACGTTTGCTGAAGATGGATAGGATAGACTCGAATTTTATAGGCGCGATCGGACACCTGAATAGTTATGGTAATCGTAAGGAGGTTTTGGGTTTTAATTGTAGAATATCAGAAAGCTACAACGAAGCCTTCAATTTCCCTAACACCTAATCCCTAATCCCTAATCCCTTCTCCAAAGTACATTAGATTGTACCATCGATAACGCAATCTGCAAGTTGCGATCGCACCTGTTCTGGATCGAAATCTCGGCCGATGAATACCAACTGATTTTTGCGATCCATCTGGCGGTTTTCTAGAGAGGAGTACCACACATCATCTTCTAGTGTAAATCGCCGACCGCTTAAATGGAAAATGTGGCGAAGCGGACTTTCATCGAACCATAACACGCCTTTGGCACGAAATATGCTTGTAGGCAATTGATTGTCTAAAAAATACTGAAACTTCCGCAAATCGAACGGTTTTTCAGTTTGAAAGGAAAGTGACATAAACCCATCGTTGTCGAGGTGGTGGGAATGATGACGATCGTGATGTTCGTGACGATCGTGGTGTGCGCCATCATGGGAATGATGGTGGTGTTCGTCATGTTCGTGATGATGGTGATGTTCGTGATGTTCCCCTTCTTCTTGCTGGAAATAGCGATCGCTTTGGAACAACCCCACGCTCAAAATCAAGGGAAGTGGAACCTGTGCGTTTGTCGTCCTCAAAATGCGGGCATCTTCGCGAATGCTGTGAATGCGTTCTTCTATTTTATCGATCGCCGCAGGTTCGACTAGATCGGCCTTGTTGAGTAAAATGATATCGCCGTAGGCAATTTGGCTGTAGGCGGTTTGGCTGTCTTCAAAAATATCTAGACTGAAATTTTCGCAATCAACGAGACTAACAATGGAATCGAGGCGCGTCATATCGGCCAACTCTGTTGCCAAAAAGGTCATCGCTACTGGCATCGGATCGGCGACCCCTGTGGTTTCGACGATGATGTAATCGACACGATCGCGTTTCTCCCAAATGTTGTAAACTGCTTTAATTAAATCGTCGTTAATGGTGCAGCAAATACAGCCGTTATTCAACTCCACCATGTCGTCTTCAGTAGAACGAATGAGTTCGTTGTCAATCCCAATTTCGCCAAACTCATTCACCAGCAAAGCAATTTTCAAATCCCCTTGCTGGGTAAGGATGTGATTGAGGAGCGTCGTTTTCCCGCTTCCAAGAAATCCGGTAATAATTGTGACGGGCAAATCTTCCCAGGAGGGTTGCCCCATTTTCGAGGTCGCGGTTTGAGGTTCGATGGTTTGCATGGTTTTGGTAAGGTGAATTAAAAACTAAACGAGGCCGATCGCGCGATACTGGACTTAGTGAGGGCAGGGACAATGCGATCGCAGGCCATTTTGGCCCCAGCAAGATTGCCCGCCACCGGCCCCACCTGCAACGCGGCCAGTCTTCCCATCAGAAACAGTTCGCTGCGGCCCCAACGCAAGTGTGGGTCTAAAACGGGACACCCCTCCACAATGGGAACGGGATCGGCTTCCCTCATAGCGTACAACAACGGCTCGGCCGCGGCATTTGCTGTCGTTCCCGTGGCCAACCAAATGCGATCGAACTGATGGGTGGTTCCGTCATCGCAGTGGATGTGCCAGCAGTCCCCTTGCCATGCGGCCCGCACTACCTGACAGTATTCGTAAAACTCGAGCTGGCCGCTGCGCGATCGCCGGCGCAGTTGCGTTCTGGGGGCGCTCCTGCGATCGCGCTTCCGACCCCAAACCCACGGCCAGGGCCACCGAAATCGTGAATGGGGCCAGCGTTTGAGCAAAACCGCCGCGCATCCTACGATTCTACCGTCAGGTGAATCGTTAGTTAGCGGCGGGCAGCCCGTTTGGGAGTTCAGAGTTCAGAGTTCAGAGTTAGACGTACATCATGTTCTGGCTAATGTGGCACTGAAGCCAACTCAAGCCATTCTGAAGTCTGAATTGGAGCGTACCGTGAAACGCACTGCGATCTTTGGTTTTTAATTTGACAAAAGAAGCAGACATCGCGTATATTTAGACCTATGACTAAATCGATTGTACGCACGGATAAATGGCAGCTACAACCGTCATCAGAGGTATTTAATTTCTTCTGGGCAACGGTGGCTGAATATCGGGCGTTCTGCAAGGCACTGTCTTACGTGGTCATGGGTCACTGGACGGAACTGGTAGAAGCCAAAAGTTTCTGTGCGGCAGTCGAGAAACTCATTCACAAGACAGCGAGAAATCCCCAACCTAAATACGCCTATTTCGGCAAACGCTTTTACAAATTTCCCTCTTATTTGCGCCGCGCTGCCATCGAGTTCGTCAAAGGACAAGTTAGTTCTTTTCTGACGCGATATCGAAACTGGCAAGCTGGAATCCGCCACCGCCGGGATGCCAAACCACCCCGTTTTAATCCCGAAGCGGGTTGCTATCCGGT
>CAKZKB010000195.1 GCA_937121005.1 uncultured cyanobacterium
GGCTGAGTCCGTCTTGTCGCTGCTGTAAATCGACGATCGCTTCGCTGACACGCGCTAAAGTGCCTTCTAAATTGGTCACTTTTTGATGGGTGGGAAGGTGGCGCAGCGAGGTTTGTAACGCCTGCAAGTCACCGCGCAATTGTTGGGTGCGATCGAGGGAAATGGATGCGTCTTGGCGCACTTGTTGGGTGCGGCGAAAGCGGTTGGTAAAGTTAAAACCTACCGCCGCAATTAAAGGGACGATCGCGAAGATAAATTGCCGAAACACCAAGGCCGCTACCGCACCGATGGCGGCGGCGACGATCGCCCCACCTTCGGCTTTATCCAGCCAATGGCGAGAGGGGGACTTGGAAGGAGAACTGTTCGATGGCGACATAGGTTTTAACTCGTTCGCGCCCGTTCAGCTATCATAGACGACGATCGCGATCGGCCGCATTGGCAACTGGCCGCAAAGCGTCCCCCTGGATCCGAAATTGCGGTTAGAATGGAGACATAGACTCCAATTTAAAATAATGACAACGACGGTTTCTCTTTCCCAAACCGAGGCGATCGCGGGATTTCGGGCGTTAGGCGATCCTCTGCGGCTGCAAGTGGTAGAATTGTTACGCGATCGCGAGTATTGCGTCTGCGACCTGTGCGATTTGCTTTCAGTGAAGCAGTCGAAGCTATCATTTCACCTCAAAACCCTCAAGGAAGCCAATCTCATCCAAGGCCGCCAAGACGGTCGCTGGATTTACTACAGTCTCAATTTACCACACCTGCTACAACTGCAAGACTATTTAGCTAGCTATCGAGACGCACCCCTGCGATCGGCGCGGCATTGCTGTTAGCATGAAATAAGTCTTAAGGGAGCGCAAAATGCAAACTCAAGATATCGATGCGATCGTCACTCTTTTCCAAAGCCGTCTAACAACTCTCGAACATCTCCTAAAGTTAGCTCGAGAGCATTTTAGTGGTAGCGAGTCGTTTCTCCACAAGCGCATCGCCACTGATATGTTACCCTTCGGTACGCAGATTGCGTTCACCTGCAATCAACCTCGCAACTTTGCTTTGTGGTGTAATGGCAAATCAATGGATAATCTAGATCCAGAAGTCGCATCTCTCGATCGCGCCTACAAACATATAGCGAGTACCAAAGAACTTCTTTTGGAGATAAAAGTTGAAGATAAAAAGCTCGAGGAGTTGGCACGAATCGACCTCGAACAGAGTCTTTACCTGGAAATGCCCGGTCGTACCTATGTCAACGACTTTTTAATTCCAAACTTCTACTTCCATCTGGTTACGGCTTACGACATTCTTCGCATGGCTGGTGTACCCATTGGCAAACGGGATTACATGATGCACTTGGTTCCATTCGTTCGGGAGGCGTGAAGTCTAACGATTCAGATTTCCATCAACTACCGCAACCCCAACCAAGTAAACAGATCTTGGTGGGTGACAAATTCCAAAATTAATAATACAATGAATCCCACCATGGCAAACCGGCCGTTGATGCGTTCGGCGTAAGCCGTCCAACCAAAAGCGGGTTCGGGTTGGCTGTCATTTTCAACGGCGATCGGATCTTGTTGTTTGGGTGTATCTGCACTCATGTTTGTTGTGAGGTATGAGGTATGAGGTATGAGGTACGAGGTCTGTAGGGGCGAACGGCGTTCGCCCTTGTGAGGTATGAGGTATGAGGTGTAAGGTGTGAGGTGTGAGGTTGTATGCCCCCTAATCCCCTAATCCCCTAATCCCCCAATCCTCCTGACCCGATCGATAATTCCCCGTACCTCCTCCGTTCCTTCGGAGGGTTCAAAACTAGCCGGAATTTTGCTGCTGCGTAACATTCGCAAGCCTAACGCCCCGTAACGGGTCAGATCTCGCCAACCTTCAAAGGTGCCCGAAATCAATTTTAGAGCAAATTGGCGCTCGTCGAGCCAGCCTCCTTGTTTCACGAGTTCGACTAGAAGTTTGCGGTGACGAACGGGACGACTGGCCCGATCGTCCTTACGTTGCAAAATTTCCCGCTTGATGTCGCCAATGCGATCCATGGGCGCAACGTCCATGGGACAAACGGCATTACAATAATAACACCGCGTACAGCCCCAAACGCCAGAATGTTTGTCGTCGTAATGTTCTAACCGTTCTTCAGTGTTTGTATCGCGGTTATCGAATACCATACGCTGGGCCTTGGCTAAAGCGTGAGGCCCGGCGAAGTTAGGATTGACTTCGTAAGCGTTACACTCAGAATAGCACGCCCCGCAGAGGATACAGTTGCCCGATCGCTCGAGTTTTTCTCGGTCTTCTGGCGACTGCAAAAATTCCCGTTCTGGTAACGTTCGCCCTTTCGTACTCACGTAGGGATCGATCGCCTCTAGGTTATCCCAAAACGAAGTCATGTCCACGACCAAATCTTTGACAACGGGCATATTTCCCATAGGCGCGATCGTCATGGTAGGATTGTCCTCGGGCAACCGCGCCAACTCGCCGGCCACATTTTCTTTACACGCCAAAGCCGATCGCCCGTTAATACGCATACTGCAACTCCCACAGATTGTATTGCGGCAATTTTTGCGAAAGGCTAAAGATCCGTCTTGTTCCCACTTAATGCGGTTGAGACAAGTAAGGATCGTATCGGTGGGTTCGGCCTCGATCGTATAGGTTTGAAAACGCGGCGGCGCGTTGCGGTTTTGTC
>CAKZKB010000196.1 GCA_937121005.1 uncultured cyanobacterium
CGTGTCGGGAAAGGTGGCCCTGTCTAAGATCGAAGCCAGCACCCAGAACGATCTCGTGTTTAAGGAAATGTTCCCCGGCGAAAGTTTTGGGGAAATGTCGTTTGTGGATGGTTCGCCGCGCAGTTGTTCTATTGTGGCGGCTGAAGATACAGAAGTTTACGTCCTCTCGAAGCCGAAGTTACTCGAAAACGCACCAGAGGCGAACGAGATCGTGCGGATTTTAACAACGACGACGACTCGCCAGGTTAACAACTATTTGCGGTACTTGAGCGATCGTCACGTGGAAGCCTTGCAAGCGCAAATCAACGAACTCAGAGAACGCACCAATTTCGGTTATTTCTTTGTCTTTCTCACCATTTTGCTGTTTATGACAGCACTGGTAAATGCTTGCTTAAATGTCCTGTTTCCCGGTGCGTGGCTGAAAGAGCAGTGGTTTAGCTGGTTGTACTTACTGGTGGGATTTGGCGTTCCTTTAGTTATCGCTGCATTTAAGACTAAACTTCCTCCTCGAGATGTTGGGTTTACGACAAAAAATCTCCGCAAATCCGCGATCGATGGTGTCATTTTTACCAGTATCGGAATCGTCTTAGTGGTTGCATTTGCCTTTATCGCCGAGGCGATCGCGCCAGAAACCAACTTCAAAGAAAATCTCCTCAACTTTAGCGTTTCCATTACCTCACTTTTATATTTCTTCCACAGCTACATTCAAGAAGCGTTGCGAGCTATGATTCAAGTGGTCATTCAGCGTTTTCTTGTCGATAGCCGCGCGTTTACTTCCATTGCCATTACTTCGTTAATCTTTGCCATCTGTCATATGCACTTTGGCATCGCTGCGATTCTGGTAACGCTATTTTCTTGTCCTATCTTCGGCTTCATCTTCATTCGTAGCTACAACTTACTAGGAGTGAGTATCTTCCATTTTGTCATGGGAGTGGTTGTGTTTAAGGTTTTGATGGGAATCCAGTAAAATTTGCTTGAAGGCGATCGATACCAAGATGTTTACAAATAAAATTCGTAAGCATTCAGGTGGTACAGAGAAACCCGGTTTCTACATCCGTTTACCATAGCATACCTGAATCCTGACTAAAGTTCGATCGCTCGCAATATTTTTTCTTTCAATTTTGGGGATGGTTGCAAACAGTAATTGCCCGTTTTTTGAGCGACGATCGCGGGAAACCAGACACAGCGATCGCCATTTTTGCTGGCGCGAATATCGGCAACTTTGGCATCGAGACGATCGCGATCCATCGACAATGCTGCTAAAAATGATGTAGCAAACTTTGCCATCAATTCCCCTTCGCTGCGGGCGCGATCGAGAAACTCCTCCGGTGTGGTATAATCTTCAGGGTTGAGAGCAATAAACTCATCGATCGCAATCCCCGATCGCCGCAAACTCCAAGCCACTTCTTCCGGGGAAACCTGGTTCGCCTCTACTGCAATTTGCAACACTCCCGCCAGGGCAAAGGATCCCGCCAATTCGGGCAATTTGGCCGCTTTTCCTTGTCGTTGCAGTTCGCTTGCAAACGCCAGCGCTGCCGCAATATATCCCATTGTATGCGTTGTCGGATGCACGTTTTCTCCACCTCTAAACCCGCCGCCGATCGCAATGCTGCGATCTATGGTTGCTTGGGGTAAACTGCAATTAGGAAAACTACTCGATCCCAACCCCATAAACTTCTTCCCGTCTCCGGGAATGTGGGGACTGCTGACATCGAACGCGCCCGCAATTCCGGGGCGGATGTGATGGTCGGGGACAGCGCGAATCGATGTGGTAAAATCGAGACAACCGCCGCGATCGCTCAGGTAGCTTGATAGATGCGGAAACTCGCGATCGAGTATGGTTTTTTCCTGCGGCTTTAGGCTTGACAAAACATCGCGATCGTGCAATGCTAGATCGGCTTCCACAAAAGCAGCGAGGGTAGCACCAATAGAGGTAGGATTGTAAATTTCGAGTAGCGTTTTGTCTTGACACCCATGGGTGTCAAAGTTGGAAAGCTCCCCTTCGATAAACTCGTCAAGTAGAGATAAATAAGGAACCATCGCCCCCCACATTCCCCCGCGAATAGATGCCGTTAGCGTCGTTTCGCGACCCGGAAGCAAAAATTGCTCTAAATTGGGATAGTGGGAAATGGCAGTCTCTAGCAGTGTTTTGATATTGGCTTCCGATTGCGGTGTCGTCGGGAAAAAGTAACCCCCAGTTTCTAACACTTGTACGATCGCCTTGAGATCCCGTTCGGCGCGAGAGTCGTAGCGACACAACTGACACTTTATCGATCCCGACTCGAGTTTCGATCGCAAGATATCGTCCTTTTCATCGCGCATAATGTCCGAACCGCAACGGGGACACCAGATGGCCAAACTTCCCTCATCGCGGTTGAGAATGGTGACAGCGCGATCGCCAATATTCAACGGTAGGGTTTGCATTCGCGTCAGTACGTCGTACAATGCTAAACCGAAGTTGCTCGAGGTGGTACAAATAACCGGACGGCGAGCAAAAACCTCTCGCAAAGCAATGGCGACGAGATCCACCGACGCAACGCGATCGTCCGTCAGTTCTCGGTGACGAAAAATGAGTTTTCCCTCCGCATCTCGCCGAGAGACTAAAAATGCGTACTGACGCTGGTATAATGCTTTTTGGGCTTCCCCATTGCCGCGATCGCGCTCTTGTTGCAACGCCTCGAGTTCCTCGATAACCGGACGTACTCGTTCCCCCACCAATCCCAACACTTGAAAGGCTTTAATGCTATCGTTAAAATCAGACCATCCCGACAACACTGCCACGCGGCGATCGAACAGTTCGCTCAGCAATGGCGAAAACGACAGCAATTTTTGCGGCGATCGCCGATCGTCCAAACCAAACTGTAACAAGCGGGCCAGATCCAGGGAAAATAAACTATGTCCGAGGGGGTGCGATATGGGGCTAGGTTGGAGACGAAACGACACAATTCGATCCATGTTGAGTGAAACAACCCCTCGCTTCAGATGGAGTACGGGTAAGGACGCTGCCCGAAACGATCGCGATCGAGCCGCGTATCACTATAGATCTCGCTCGGCGGCCTGTCAAGATTCCCCCGAAAGACCAATGAGTGCAAAAGACCTAAAAATTATCGGTTGGCGGGAGTGGATTTCCCTGCCCGATCTCCGAATCGATCGCATCAAGGCTAAAATTGATACGGGGGCTCGAACCTCGGCCCTGCACGCCTTCGACATCGAACCCTTCGCGAAAAACGGCACGGATTGGGTGCGATTTCGAGTACACCCCCAACAACGCGATACAATTGAGACGATCGCCGCCGAAGCCCAACTGCTCGATCGTCGCCAAGTTCGCAATAGCGGTGGCGACGCGGAACTGCGCTATGTCATCTCGACAACAGTCGAACTTCCGACGCAGCGATGGACGGTAGAACTTACCCTCACCAACCGCGACGCGATGGGGTTTCGGATGTTACTCGGACGCGAAGCAGTTCGGGGCCGGTTTTGGGTCGATCCGGGTCAGTCTTTTTTGCTTGGCGCAGCGCCACCGGCCCCACTAGAATCAGATACGGAACAATAACAGATGAAAATTGCTATTTTGTCTCGGGATGCGTCGCTTTACTCCACCAAGCGGCTCAAAGAGGCGGGGGAACAGCGCGGCCACGAAATCAAAGTGGTCGATCATATGCGCTGCTATATGAACATTACCTCCCACCGACCGAGCATCATGTATCAAGGGCAACCGTTAGAAAATTTTGATGCGGTCATTCCTCGCATTGGCGCGTCCAATACCTTCTACGGAACGGCGGTGGTGCGTCAGTTCGAGATGATGGAGGTGTTTACCGCCAACGAGTCGCAAGCGATTTCGCGATCGCGCGACAAACTGCGCTGCTTGCAGATTTTAGCCAAAGAAGGGATCGGCTTGCCCGTGACGGGGTTCGCTCACTCTACCCAAGATATCGAAGGGTTGATTAACATTGTCAACGGTGCGCCCTTAGTGATCAAGCTGCTGGAGGGGACTCAAGGGATCGGCGTGGTACTGGCGGAGACGGAACAGGCGGCCACGTCCGTGATCGAGGCGTTTCGCGGTTTGAATGCCAATATTTTGGTACAAGAGTTTATCGCCGAAGCCAAGGGGGCCGATCTGCGCTGCTTTGTGGTCAACGATCGCGTGGTGGCGGCCATGAAACGCCAGGGGGCCGAGGGCGAATTTCGATCGAACCTGCACCGAGGCGGGAAAGCGCAGAAGGTGAAACTGACTCCAGAAGAGCGATCGACCGCCGTTCGCGCTGCCAAAACCATGGGGCTGAAAGTGGCGGGGGTAGACTTACTGCGATCGAACCACGGCCCGGTGGTGATGGAGGTGAACTCATCTCCCGGTCTCGAGGGAATTGAAAAAGCCACCGAAGTCGATGTGTCCGGGAAAATTATCGAGTTTATCGAGAAAAAAGCGGTCAAAGGGGCCATGCGCGATCGCATTCCGTATTAGGGGAAGTTTGTCGGTTGGGTTTGATGTTTCAACCCAACCTATTAAGGAACTTTCTGAAATCCCAGGCCAATATGTTCAAAGTGCGCGTCTCCTGTTAATATGTGTTGAATTCCTAGCTCTTGCATGACAACCATCGAAGTTAGATCGGTAAATGAAATTCTGGGTTTATCGAGATACTGCATCCGCAGATTTTGAGTTTGTTGAAAACGTTCCTCGGTTATCCAAACAAGTGTAAAGCGACTGTCACGAGTCAGAGCGTCAAAAATGGACTGCATAGATTTCTGTGCTTGGAAGGTTGGCAGTCTTTTGAAAAGGAGGGTGTAGGTTTCATCTAGTACATAATCTGTGGTGTAAATAGAACCGCGATCGCGGAGGAACTGTTTGTAGATCGCGATCGCCCCTTGATGTCCAGTTTCTTGGCGATCGTTGAGGGTTAGCCAACCCCAAGTATCGATAAAGAGTTTAGTTGCCATAAAGTTCGCTATCGAGATCGGATGCAAGCGATCCATGGGCGATCGCGCCTAAAAACCCCTCTAACGGATCGTCGTTTTCCGTATCGAACTCTCGAGCGCTGGGCAATGTTTTACCTGGCGGTACTTCAGTCGAGTCTTTGCTGACTTGCTTGGATCGAATGAAGGTTTTGATAAACAGGTAGATGTCGGCTAACAAGGCTTCGTCTAGTCCTTCGAGTTCCGCTTGAATCTGGTCTTTGGTGGTCACGAATGTTGCCTACTTGGAGTAACTGCTTCTAGTTTATGTTGGTCAGGTAAAGCCGATCGTCTTTCATAGCGCAATGGTTTCACTCAGAACGCGATCGCGAATCAGAGGATGCAAAGAGCAAACTTCAGCGATATCAATCGAACAGTTTAGCAGATCTTCGAGATCTTGTTTGAGTCCAATTTGGTCGAGTAGCGTGCGATCGTCTTCGAGATCGATAAGCAAGTCGAGATCGCTTTCGGCAGTTGAGTTGCCGCGAGCGACAGAACCAAATATTCTGAGATTAGATGCGCCGTAGCGAGCCGCGATCGCGAGAATTTGCGATCGGTATTTTGTTACCTCTGAACTCTTCATGTTTCAACTCCCGAACATCGAAAAATACAAAATGCTTGATGAATCTGGAGAAACTGCTGCGGCAGTTTTACTGTCCTTTTTTGTGCTCGTTTTTTCCAAATCGCACTTTTTGGAGACAAGCTATAAGAATTAATTATCGCAATTTATCTTGCAGTCGAGGCTCGCTTATGTTTAGATGAAGTGAATTTCTGGAGTTTTCTCCACCCCCGGCTTGTTTCAGTTTTTCAGTAAACCCTAGGTAATTTTTCATTGTTCATTGTTTTGGCATTTTGGACAAAAACACGACGATCGCCCGGCCAGTTTAATTTTTTGTAGCGGGGTTTGGCAGACTCGACAGGGTTGACCGCCGCGATCGTACACCCAAGCCACACCGCCGTAGTTGCCGTTGACACCTTCCACATTTAAGAAGTTGCTAAATGTGGTTCCCCCCGCGTCGATGGCGGTTTGCAGTACCATTCTCACGCGATCGCGCAGGCGATCGATCTCGGTTTCACTCAGTTGGTGACAGGGTTTGGTCGGATGGATCCGGGCTAAAAACAAACTTTCGTCAGCGTAAATATTGCCCACTCCAGCGACGATCGCTTGGTCGAGAAGGGCAGTTTTAATCGGTCGGCGGCGATCTTTAAGGCGATCGCGAAAATACTCGATCGAAAAGCTGTCCGAAAGCGGTTCGGGGCCTAAACGCTGCAACCCCGTGACGATACTCGCCGGATCGGTGTCGGGAGGAACCCACCACAGTTGACCGAAAGTACGCTGGTCTACAAAGCGCAATTCGCGATCGTCGGCAAAAAACAGGCGGACGCGGGTATGCTTGTGCAAGGCATCGTCAGGCGACAACCACAGCAGTTGTCCGGTCATGCGTAAGTGTACCGCCAAGTGCGATCGCGTTTCGTTGCAGGTGAGTTCGGCAAGTAAATACTTACCGCGACGCTGCCAACCGACAATGGCGTTCCCGGTGACACCCCGGACAAATTCGGCCGCAGAAAAGGGGAAGGCGACGCTACTGGGGCGCAACACCTCTCCCCCAACGATTTCTAGCTGCGGGGTCGCGCGATCGAGACCCCGCCGTACTGTTTCGACTTCCGGGAGTTCGGGCATCGACGAGAGGAACCTACAGTTCTTGGAGTTCCTCTTCGGCAAAGTTGTTGGTGTTCACACCACCCGTATTGCCGCTAAAGCCCGTATAGTTAACGTTATCGAAGCGGACGATGACCGGATAGCGAATGCCGCTTTTATCGACGGTGGCAACCGTACCGACATCCCGATACCAATAGGACTCTTTACGGAGAATCCGAACTTTAGAACCGCGTTTAATCATAGCGTGCGCTCTCAAAAAAAATGCAGGAGTATCGATCCCCAGGATACTATTGCACGGCCCCCGCGAGTACCCGCAAATCTTTAAGTTTTGTTACTGAGAGGGCCAGGCCCGCTTTTCGCATCCTTGCGACTGGGGCCGAATGCAGGCTACAAACCCACCGAGACAAAATCTGAAGCCGCGATCGTCAGGGGAACGGCACTAAACACCGTTGCGATAATTTCATCTTCTAGCGCGATCGTGATGTTAGTAATCGTGCCACCAATGGTAATATCTGTAAAGGCAATACCTTCGGGTAACTGAATGCGATCGACCCCCTTTTCAAAATCGGCGATAAAGTCATTATCTCCACTATTTCGCAGCACGAACGTATCCGCACCCGATGCACCGATAAGAACATCTTCCCCTCATCTCCGACTAAAATATCGTTTCCACTTCCTCCCGTTAGCGTATCTTCACCCATCCCTCCCCAAAGAGTATCATCACCCTCGTCGCCGTGCAAGACATCCGTACCTTGATTTCCAGCAAGTAAATCATCGCCTTCGTTGCCATGGATGCAGTCGTTGCCGACATCCCCTAACGCAATGTCGTCTCCTTCTCCAGCTACAATCCCATCGTTATCTTGACCGCCGTAAACCGTATCTTCGCCTATGTCACCTCGAATGTAATCGTCTCCCGTATTGCCAAAGATGAGATCGTTACCTTCATTACCTTCGATGATATCATCACCGATATTACCTGCAATGATATCGCTTCCAGAACCGCCGCGAACGCCGTCGGCATCTTTTCCGGTGAGAATAAAATCGTTACCCGCACCACCATTGATAACATCTTCTCCTTGATTTCCGGCTAAGGTATCGTCGCCATCGCCACCGTTGATGTTGTCGTTTCCTGCTAAAGCGAGAACGATGTCATCACCTTCAAAAGAAGAGAAGGTTTCGCCAATATTGGTTCCCGTGAGGGTATCGATTTCGTCGCCACCTTCAATGTCGGTATCGGTAACATTCAGTTCGGGAAAATCCGGCGGGTTCTCTACCAACTCGCAGACATCGGGTTCGGAAACAGTGATGACTTCAGGCTCGTCATCGGATGTGCCATCGCCGACAATGGTTGAGAAAACAAGAGGAGCGGGAGAAGGAGAAGGTGACGGCGTGGCTCCAATTACAGAAATGGCGACGGTATCCATATCCGAGAGGGAACCGTCGCTGGTAGAAATATCGACACTTGCATCGCCGACAAAATCGGTTTCTGGAGTAAAGGTTAAACTCGCTAAGGCGGTATTTAGATCGTCAATAACACTGCGGGCACTGCCAGACAGCGCTCAGTGGAGAAGACCCGGCTCCCTATCG
>CAKZKB010000197.1 GCA_937121005.1 uncultured cyanobacterium
CAGTAGGGGCGATTCGCGAATCGCCCCTACTATTTTCGGAAAATGGTATTATCGATAGACTGAATTTGATACGATCTAACCCCGATGATATTCTAGCATACGAGAACTAGAGTCTAGCAAAGGAGAAAAAATGAATCGTCACCCCATCCTACTCGTTCACGGTTTTGGCGACACTCTGGGTATATTTAGAGTGATGACGGGGTATTTTGAAGACCTCGGCTTTCCGGTTCGCAGTCTCGATTTAATCCCCAGTAATGGTACGGTCGGATTGGACGTTCTGGCCAAACAACTGGCCTCTTATATCGATCGCGCTTTTGGTTCGGATACCCCTTTCGATCTGATTGGGTTTAGTATGGGAGGACTCGTCAGTCGCTACTACGTGCAACGCTTGGGAGGGGTCGATCGCGTTCGGAAATTGATTACCATTTCTTCACCGCACAACGGTACGCTCACCGCCTACGTTTTTGCCCGTCCTGGCTGCTTGCAAATGCGTCCGAATAGTGCTTTTTTACAAGATCTCAATCGCGATGCGATCGAGATCCTCAGCCAAGTGGATTTTACCTCAATTTGGACACCTTACGACCTAATGATTGTTCCGGCCAGCAGTTCTCATTTACCCGTTGGGAAAGAGATTCAAATTCCGGTTTTCCTTCATGCGTGGATGGTGGGCGATCGTCGGTGTTTGGACGCGATCGCCGGTTTGCTCTCAGATGAGTGACACTATCGATCGTACCACCGTAAATGCCATAGCGAGCCGCTCGGTTGCCCGAACTCGATCTCGATCCCGATACAATCCGATCTTTCGATGGTTCTAAATCCGGCAGCGCGGTACAATGGAAACAATGTCGTATTTTGTCGGGAGCGATCGCGCCATGCCCACCTATACTGGAATTTCTAGCGAAGCCTTTCGCCATCCCCTCGATCGCGAAGCAGAAGAAACTCTGCGGAGTTTGCCCGGTTTTGATATTCTCGCCGGGAAATTTGTCGAATTTGTCTACGAACGGCCCCAATTTGTTTACAATATGGGCAACAGTATCGAAGTGGGGCCGCGACAGTATCCAACGGTGTACGGCATTTTTCGCGAGTGCGCCCGCGATCTTGACGTTACGCCGCAACCGACCTTATTTGTCTCCCAAACTCCTCTGGCAAATGCCTATTCTTTGGGGCGCGAGCGGCCGTCGATGACCCTGAATGCGGGGTTACTCGACTTGTTTAGCGAAGACGAATTGCGATCGGTCATTGCCCACGAACTCGGACATATTAAGTGCGGCCATACAATTTTAATTCAAATGGCCATGTGGGTAATTTCTACAGCCACGCTCATTGGACAGCGCACGTTAGGGTTAGGAGAACTCATCGGCGGCGGCTTGATTTTTGCCTTTTACGAATGGCGGCGTAAAGCCGAACTTTCGGCCGATCGCGCGGCTCTTTTAGTCCTCGACAACACCGAAGTGGTGATGCGAACCATGATGAAACTAGCTGGCGGATCGCACAAATACGCCGAAGAATGCGATTTAGACGAGTTTATCCATCAGGCTCGACGCTATCAAGATCTCGATCGCGACGAACTCAATCAAGTGTACAAATTTTTGCTCTACAATGGCGCTCGCGGCACCATGCTATCGCACCCATTCCCCGTCGAACGCCTCAGCTATTTACAAGAGTGGAGTCAGTCTTCGGAGTACCAACAGATGCGATCGGGGCATTATTTGCGCGTCGATACCGACGTAGAAGCGCAACCGGGCCGCGATCGGGCTTCTGAGGCCGAAGAACTGCGCCGTCAAGTGGAACAATTGCAGCAAGAAATTCAGCGAGTCCGAGAACAAAACAATCGCTAATGTTTGCCTCCCTGCCCGTTCCGACTGGCCCCTTTGAAATTCCCGAAGCCCCTCCAGGCAGCGAGGGGATCCGCTTTTCTTTAATCGTTCCTACTTACAAAGAAAGCGGTAACGTCCGGGCGATCGTCGGCCAGCTAACCCAACTTCTCGACAGTCAAATTCCCAACGATTACGAACTGATTGTAGTCGATGATGACAGCCCCGATCGCACCTGGAAAGTGGCCCTAGAAGTGGCGAACGAATACCCGCAACTGCGCGTCATGCGCCGCCAAACCGAACGGGGACTCTCCACCGCCGTCATTCGCGGTTGGCAAGCGGCTCGAGGGGAGATTCTCGGTGTTATCGATGCCGACTTGCAACACCCGCCAGACGTTCTCTTAAAACTATACTCCGAAATTCAACGGGGAGCCGATCTCGCCATCGCCAGTCGCCACGTGGAAGAAGGAGGCGTTAGCGACTGGAGTCTCGTCCGTCGCTTTTTGTCTCGAGGGGCGCAACTGCTGGGGTTAATATTGGTTCCGGGAGTTGTCGGCCGGGTCAGCGATCCCATGAGTGGCTATTTTTTAGTCAGACGAGACGCGATCGCCGGAAAACGACTCGATCCGGTGGGTTACAAAATTTTGCTCGAAGTCATCGGTCGGGGTAACATTCGCTGGATCGGCGAGGTCGGTTACGTCTTTCAAGAACGGACTGAAGGCGAAAGTAAAGTCACCTGGAAACAATATATCGAGTATTTACAACACCTGGTGCGATTGCGTTTTGCTCGCTGGCCGATGGCTCGCTTTTTGCGCTTTGGAATTGTTGGTTTTAGCGGCGTTTTCATAGATATGGGCGTACTTTACATTCTGCGAGAATTTGCCCTGTTAGGGCTGACGCGCAGCGCCGCTATTTCTGCCGAACTGGCCATTTTGAACAACTTTTTGTGGAACGACATCTGGACGTTTGGCGACCTCTCGCGCCAACAGAAAAAATTTAGCCAACGGGTGAAGCGATTTTTAAAGTTTAACCTGATTTGCTTGGCGGGATTGTGTTTAAAACTGTTACTCCTCAACTTTTTGTTTAATGTTGTGGGCTTAGACGAATACCTGGGGAACTTCCTCGCGATCGCTGCTGTCACCTTCTGGAACTTTTGGGTTAACCTAAAGCTCAATTGGCGCGTTACTCAGGTTAAATGAAGGTAAGCATTCAGGTGCTCGCCAGAAACCCGGTTTCTCAAAGGATAAAACTCGAATTTAGTCTGGCTATGGACAACCCACATTCCGCACCCGAGTCAGTGTGCCAGTTGAAGGACTTGGATCGAGTCCCTCACCCCTGGCACTCGTTGAGTATTAATACTCAGTGAGTGCGAGAGCAAAAAGGGGAAAGGGAATTTTTGCCTTAATTTTGTTCGTTTTGTTCCCCATTTATTGCCATGTGACAGTTTGGGTGCGGAATGTGGGTTTATCAATTATCCTTCGCCAGGCTAGCCGATTTTAGATTGGCCGCTTGAAGATTAACGCGGGGCGTAGCTCTACCAACCCTGTAACTATTTGCCAGCAACATCATTCGTGTAAAATACAATTGTGAATTTATAGATTTTCCCTGTCAATCGTGTTCTCTCGCATCCACCCGCCGCCTGTTTGCGGCTTCGACTATTCCCAGCTTTCAGTGATTCCGCGACTCTCGGACGTTCGCCCCGACAAGGTGACGCTTTCGACGCGCATCACTCGCCATTTAACCCGTTCGTTTCCCTTTATTCCCTCTCCTATGGATGCGGTGATTGGGGAAGACTTGGCTATCAAAGTTCTCGATCGCGGCGGCTTGCCTATTTTACACGGGTTTTACGATCGACCGTCGGAATTGTTCGCGATCGTCGATGCGATTAAATCTCGCTATCCCGACAAAGAACATCGACTGGGGTTGTTAATCTCTCCCGACATTGACAGCCTCAAAGACATTATACCCTTATTTGACGATCGCATTTCTGTTGTCGCTTTAGATACCTTACACCGCAGCCCCCACCTCCACCTAAACGCTATCCAAGAATTAAAACATCGCTTTCCCCATTTAGATGTCATTTCTGGTAACATTGTTTTTGGTGAAGACTGCGGAATGCTCGCAGAAGCGGGAGTCGATGCCATTCGCGTGGGCATGACGGCGGCTTCGATTAACCGAGGTCGAGAATTGGTGGGTTGCGGGCGAAAACAGGCTTCGGCGGTATTTGAATGCGCCCAAGCTGCATCCAAACTCGGCATTCCCATTATTGCCGATGGTGGGATTCAAACCATTTCTGATGCCATTATTGCCTTGGCTTTAGGGGCAGATACAGTGATGATGGGGCGAATGTTTTCTCGCCTGCCCGAAAGTGCCGCACCGACGCGCCAGAATCCAGACGGGCGCACGGTTAAATTATATCGCGGCATGAGCCGAAAAGAAACCATTAGCGACGATCTGATTGCGGAAGGAACGGCGAAGGAGTTAGAGATCGATCGCCCCTTTGACGAGACGATCGACGATTGGATGAAAATCATGAAGTTGGCGATTTCGCGATCGGGATGCAGTTCTTTAGAGGAGTTCAAAACTTCCGCGTCGATCGAATTTGCATTGTAACCCCAATTTTCAATATCCAACTGTAGAGGCGATTCGCGAATCGCCCCTACGATGAAAATTGGAAGTAACCCGGTTTGACAGTGGTTTGTCGCTTTTTCTCGTCGTAGTCGAGCAGGTATTCCCGCGCGATCGCCTCTTGTTCGCGCAAGTTGGCAACTTCGACTTCACCCACTTCGGTATCGGTTGATAATAGTATAACCTGATGGCTGGCAGACGGGAAGTAACGCTCGATTAAATTTTGGCGGTGCGACGAATCCAAACGTCCTAAAGGCGTGTCGATCGCGATCGGTAAATTGCGCCCCGACACCCGCGCTAAGCCCCATAAAAAAGCAATGGCGAGCAACTGTTTTTCCCCCGCACTCAGGCGATGTTTGGGAACAACTTGTCCTTCCGGATCGTAAAGAGTTAGGCGAAAGGTATCGGTATCAATGGCGACGCGATGGACGAGATCGCCTTTGTGCAGCAGGTAGCGAAAGCATTCGCCAACTTCGATTTCGAGTTTGTTGAGTTTGCGAAGCGTCAACCGTTCTCGAAATAGTTTTAGCGTCGCCTGAACGCGATCGAGAGACTCAATCAGATGGTGGGTATTTTCGCGGCCGATATTTTCTTCACTGTAGCGCGAGAGTTCTTTTTTGGCAATTTCAATCTCGCGCGTGAGGGTATCTCGGCGATTTTCAGCAGTTTCGAGTTCCGTTTTAACTGCAATGAATTCGGACTGCGATCGCGCCACTTCGTCAGCCAGTTGTCGGTAACGTTCGGGAGAAGCGGCTTGTCCGAGTTGGCGTTCGATCGTCGCGAGTTCTTCTTCTAAGTCTTGCAATTTTTGCCGTTCTGCTTGCGCTTGAGACAGGCGATCGTCGAGTTGGTAATCGAGTAAATTACTGAGGCGATCGAGAGTATCGTCATCGGCATTCAACCAGGTTTTCTCGGCAGAGTCGAGGGCAAGTTTTTGATTTTCTGTTTCTAAAAAGATGGCAATTTTTTCGACTTTCGTTTCGGGAAGTTGCAAGGTTTTTAGGTAGTCGAGCAAACTGCGATCGCGATCGAGGACAATTTCTTTAGCATTCGCCGCTTGCTGGTAGCGACGCTCGATTTTACCCTGTTCTCGCGCCGCTTGTAGCAGGGGTTTGACTAAAACTAACGGTAACATTCCTGCCGCCAACTGAGACAAATTCTGGCGGCGATCGTCGATTTTGGCTTCTGTTTGTTTGAGTTGCAATTCTAACTGCGATCGCTCTCCAGCAATTTTACCGCCTTCGGAGCGAAATTGGCGATCGGCTTTGTCTTTTTTATCTTCTTTGCGATCGCGATCGGTCATCAGACTCGATATTTTACTTTTCACCCGAGCCAATTCTGCCTCTTTTTCGTGCAAGCGATCCTCGAGTGCTTTTAACTCCTCGAGTTCTTTCGTTCCCGCTAGCATCTTCATTTTGCGAGTTTTAAGAACATCGAGATCCACTGACAGTCGTTCCGACAATTCTAACCCTAAAAGAGATTGAATGGCTTCGACAACCGCAAGCGGCGGTGCATCTAAGTCTGCCAACTCTTTAACCTGTTCGCCATCGAATAAAAACAAATTAGAGATTCCCAACGGAAAAAACCCTTCGATCAGTTCTTCCCAAGTCTTGCTGAGAGAGTCGTCTACCCAGGGATCGGTGGAAATCGCTAACTCGTCTTTTTTGGAATGGCGGTTCCACTGACGCTGAATGTGAAACGTGACATTTTGATGGTTCAAAACATATTCAAATATTAACTCGATCGCCGTCTCTTCCGTTGGTGGTGTGTTTTTGCTTGCTGATTGACTTAAAAAGTCGCCATAGCTGAGGGATCCCCGCGTCGAACACTGAGCTCGATTTCCGTATAACGCAAGGCGAATGGCATCCATCAGCGTGGTTTTACCGCCGCCATTCATTCCCCCCAGTAGTATAATGGGTTTGGGCACGTCTCCATTGTGGGGACGCAAATCAATGACTTGGCGACCCACATACGGCCCGAAATTTTGCAATACTAGCTCTATAAATATCATTTTAGGGGCAAGATAGGGGTAAACCTAGAATTTAAACAGCGCCTTCGCTATCTTACCAGGTTCGCTGCGAACATTCAAGCCTATTTTTTCTAAATTAACCAAAGTTATAGTAGGGTGGGCATTGCCCACCCTACAATTAGTCTGAAATCTTGTAGGTTGGGTAGAGGAACGATACCCAACGTCATCAATGTGCGATTGTTGGGTTTTCATGCTTCAACCCAACCTACACTCTGGATCTCGTTGCTGGGCACTTTCCCCGCGATCGTCCGAGTTATGAGAGGGAAAGGTGCAACTTCGAGCAGATCTGTGTTAACCTTGTGATCCTGAGAAAAAGAAAGGGTAAGAGTCATGTCTGTTCTTTGCAATCTGATTGAAATTCCGCAAGATCTCCTCGATCTCTTTAAAATCCATCGAGAAGCAGAACGTTTATATTGGAGAGCCTCTAATTCTAGAGAAGAGCCAAATATTGGCAGCATCTCAAAACTGTCCATGCCACAGAGAGAAGTAGTTAGAGAACTTTACCCGAGCGATCGCCATAAAATTGGGAAGGTATGGAATCTCGGTGACTGCAATTCGGTTCTGTGGTATAAAACTTACAAACCTGAAGAATACTTAGAAATCCGAGAAAGTATTCCCAAAATAATTGAATATGGGAAAACTTGCAATTACCTTGAGTTAGGTCGTGCTTGGCATCTCGTTAGTTTTCTCTTCAGTGGAAGTCGTTCTTACCAACTCTCCGATCTTGTTATCTGGGGGGGAAGCTCGATTGGTATCAACCCTATTTTATACAAAAAGCATATTTTAGATAGGGAACTTTCAGAATACTATCTGGAAGTTGATGAAGTTAAAACGTTAGCTGAACTCATGCAAGACTTTGGTGATGAGATAGTTTGTGAAAACTTAAAGCAGATCGTCGATCGACATAGATTTATATATTTTATTTCTCGTTACAAAGTGGATACTTGGAAAGACGAATCTTCATTATCACTTGTAAAAGATCTGTGCAATTCCACAAAAGATTTTTATTGTCGTGTTGCCGATCGCGGCAATCTTGCGATCGTTAAAATTTGCTAAAGCGATCGCCAATTACTCATTACCCATACATTATTTCCCCATCAGCTTCACCAAACCAACACCACTAAAATAGAGTCCTAACACCGCACCACCGAGCAAACTTTGGGTAAGCGGATCCGTTGATGGCGTTAAAATTGCCCCCAAAACAGCCGCACCTAAAACCACATATCGCCAACCGGACAGCATTTGCTTAGAAGAGACAATTCCTAACCCTCCTAGCAAGGCTTGAATGACGGGAATTTGAAACGCTAACCCCGTACTGAACAGCAACAACAACACGAATTCAAAATAGCGATCGATCGACCACAACTGATCGACCACCCCTTCGCCATAGCTGACAAAAAAGTTGAGTGCAGCCGGAGTGAGAGCGAAGTAAGAAAAGGCTAAACCCGCGACAAATAAAATGCTCGAACCGAAGACAACTGGAGCCAGTAACGCTTGTTCTCGGCGCGTCAAACCGGGCAAGACAAAACGGATAATTTGGTATAAGATAAACGGACTGGCAATCAACAGTCCACTATATCCGGCGACTTTGATACTGACAAAAAAGTATTCTCCCGGCGATATTTGCAAAAACTTGACTCCTGCCGCCGGAAGCTCTAAAATACGGACAATGGGTTTAACGAACAAGAAGCAACCGACGACACCCACCACAACGGCAATCAGTGCGTAAAAAATTCGCAAGCGCAACTCTTCGAGATGATCGAACAACGACATTTCGACATCGTAAGGTAACTCGTTGAGATCGTCGCCGTCTTGGGGTTGGGGGACGATCGTCTCTTTGTTGCTGTCAGTACCGTTAATATCGGTGGGAACGCTCATAAAAGTTAGGCTCGTCTGGGATATGCGCTACAGCTTGCTGTTATTATTAACCATAGCGATGCGATCGCGCAACTGCAACCGCCATGTTAGAATACGACTTACGTCACTGTCTTCCCTCGGCCGAGGATTTACCTGACTCGGACGATACTCCTGTGGATAACGAACTACAAAACCTGATTCCCGAACTACTCAGAGCCATCATCGCCCTGCTTTGGGGCGATCGTCAAGATTGGTTCTTCGGAGTCGATATGGGAATTTATTACGATCCCGAAAAACCAGCGATCGTCCCCGATGGATTTCTCAGCTTGGGAGTGCCCCATTTCATCGATGAGGGGTTGCGTCTCAGTTACGTTTTGTGGGAAGAACGGGAAGTGCCGATAATGGCGTTGGAAGTGGTATCGAAAACGCGACGGGGCGAGTATTCGACTAAAAAGCGCATTTACGCCCAAATTGGCATTCCTTACTACATTATCTACAATCCCCTGCGTCGCCGCAAGTCCCCTCTAGAAGTTTACAAGTTAGAAGGAGATGACTATCTGCTATACTCGAGCGCATCTCCAAGTTGGTTGCCCGAACTGGGTTTGGCCATCGGACGCGATCGCGGCACGTACCAAGGCAAAACTAGGGAATGGCTGTACTGGTACGATGAGAATAACAAGCGCTACCTGACTCCAGAAGAGCGCATTTCTCGCTTAGAAAACCGTCTTAAATCTCTCGGTGTCGATCTTAATACTCTCGAAGAATAATGCAAACGCTCGACCTCAGTTTAACCGATCTCGCCCAACAAACTCGCCAAGCCGCTCGCCGTCTAGCTGTATTGCCAACTGCGAAAAGGAATGACGCGATCGCGGCCGTTGCGAGTGCTTTAGAAGCTGCGTCTGAAGACATTTTAGCAGCCAACGCCAAAGACTGTCAACAAGCGGCTGCCGATGGTTTGCCCAAACCCATTTACAATCGCTTGAAACTGGACAACACCAAACTCCAAAATACCATTGTTGGCGTGCGAGATGTGGGCAAGCTAGCCGATCCGGTTGGGGATATCCAAATTAAGCGCGAACTCGATACGGGTTTAATTTTACAACGAATCAGTTGTCCGATCGGCGTGTTAGGGATTGTCTTTGAAGCGCGACCCGATGCGGCTATTCAGATTGCGAGTTTGGCAATTAAATCGGGAAACGGCGCAATTTTGAAACCGGGAAAAGAAGCGATCGAATCGTGCCGTGCTATTGTTGATGCTATTCATAACGGCTTAGAAAATGTGGGGATCGATCGCGAAGCGATTCAACTGCTGACCACTCGCGAACAAATCCAACAACTGCTCGCACTCGACGAGTATGTAGACTTAATTGTACCGCGCGGCTCTAACGCTTTCGTGCGTTACGTGCAGGATAACACTCGCATTCCTGTTTTGGGTCACGCCGACGGAATTTGTCATATTTATGTAGACGAAGCCGCCGATATTGACAAGGCGATCGCGATCGTTCTCGATGCCAAATTAGGCTATCCTTCGGCTTGCAACGCTGTCGAAACCTTGCTGGTTCATAACCCGATCGCGCCTGGATTTCTCCCCAAAATTGCCGCCGAACTGCAAGCCAAAAACGTGGAACTGCGCGGAGACGATCGCGCCTGCAAACTGGTTAAAATGAATCGAGCCACCGAAGAAGATTGGTCTACCGAATATACCGATCTAATTCTTTCAATTAAAATCGTCGATAGTGCAGATGAAGCCATCGATCGCATCAACACTTACGGATCGGGTCATACCGACGCGATCGTTACGGAAAACGCGGCAACCGCCGAAACTTTCATGTCGCAAGTCGATGCAGCCGGAGTTTTTCATAACTGTTCGACCCGCTTTTCTGATGGTTTCCGCTACGGTTTTGGTGCAGAAGTTGGCATCAGTACGCAAAAAATGCCCCCACGCGGCCCCGTCGGTTTAGAAGGGTTGGTAACGTATAAATATCGCCTCGTTGGAAACGGTCACGTCGTCGCCACTTATTCCGGGAAAAACGCCAAACCGTTTTCACATCGAGATTTGCCTGTCAATTGAGGTAAATTGTAGATCTACTCGAGCTTCTTTTCGATCTTGATAAGAGGAAGGTGCTTGTCCCGTCCACCGCTTGAACGTCCGAGAAAAAGCGCTAACTCCTGAAAAACCTAGTAGATAGGCAATCTCAGTTTTGTTAAGATCGCTGTTGCGGACATAGGCAATTGCCATATCTCGTCGGACTTCATCTAGCAAAGTTTGATAGGATGTTCCTTCTTCTTTCAGTTTCAATTGCAAACTACGAGAACTAAGATGGAATCGAGCCGCAATTCGATCGAGAACGGGTGTTTCTCCTTGTAAAGCCTTGGCAATTTCCTGGCGAACGCGATCGCTAAAATTGTCTCGTTCGTATTGAGCGAGCAATATTTTTGCCTGTTCTTCAAATACTACTAACATTTGTGAATTTGCACCAATGACTTGCCTTTTAGCGAACTCTCCTGCAAATACCAAGCGAGTGTCCGCACAGCCAAACTTCAACTCAATATTGCCAAAAAACTCGATATATGGTTCGATATTGAGGGGACGCTCGTACTGAAAACACGCTTCTAAAATAGGTAAATTAGATCCAGTATCTATAGACAAGGCTGATACTAACGTTCGTGCCGATGATAGTGCAAAATCGAGAGTACAGCGACGTTCGGACTGCCAATTTCCTTCGTAACAGGTCGCGAATACCAAGCGATCGCTATCTGCAACAATTTCGGAACGATACGCATTGGTTAACAAACGCTCGTATCGGCAAAAGCGCTTCATTCCGTCCGCAATCGTGTTAGTATTCATTATGAGGTAGCCGGGAAGACCAATTCCCGGCAGCTTGATATGCTGGCCAAATTGTAATCCGATCGCCGGATTTTTGGTTAACTCCAAGATCGCCTGCCAGATGGCATTGTGCTGTAGCAATGTCACTCGTGCCATCGGATTGAGAAGCATCGATTTTTTCAATCCTGCGCCATCGAGAATGATATCGGTATCCATACCGCAAGCATCAGCAATCTGGAGTTGTGTCGATATCAAAGGAGCCGCGATCGTCAAAGAGCGGTTCGCGGACAATCCTATGGTTTTCAACTGGCGATCTCCGAGTTCCATACTGAGTTGCTGACAAGTTTGCGCGATCGGCCAAATTCTGTGCGCGTCAGGCCAAGAAGGATCCGCACCAAACTACCTACGATTGAATTGTAGCAATAAAAGAACTCCCGGACAAGGAGTGCAAACCATGAGTCAATCAGCAACAGTGAAAGAGCGATTTGATGTCAAAGATCTCCTCAAAAAGCCTGGAGAGGGAGAAAAGACAGCCACCGATATGGTGATTATGGCCCGATCGCGCGACATGGGGGGAGATTTTTCCGTCATGGAAGGGGTGATTAAACCCGGAGAATTGCTCGCTCCTCACACGCACAAATTTGAAGATCAGATGGTATATGTCATTACT
>CAKZKB010000198.1 GCA_937121005.1 uncultured cyanobacterium
AACCAGTGACCCCTTCCGTGTGAAGGAAGTGCGCTACCACTGTGCTAATCGCCCGTAGGTCTTTGAGTATAGCACGCCCAAATGCGACTTGGCAAGGGAATTAGGGAATTAGGGGTTTAGGGGATTGGGGATTTGGGGGGAAATCAATTTTCATCCTTCATCCTTCTGACTTCATCTTTGAAACACACCTCGTACCTCACACCTCGCACCTCACACCTCACCCAGTTCGGTTTGCCGAAATTCGGTAACTTTCCTCTGGTGAGTTCGGTTGTTCCACCTTCGTTTTTGCAGGGTCGATCGCACAATAGAAACTGTCAGCGCAAAGCAAGAACGCCACAACCATCCTGCTACAAGGAGGAACGATTTATGCGACTCTACACCATCAATCCGTTTGAAGAAGTTGAACGCCTGCAACGTCAAGTGAACCGCGCGTTCCAAGAAGTAACTGGAGAGAATCAACTGGCCCATTGGTCGGTGGCGGTCGAACTCGAAGAAACGGCCGAAGCCTTCATCCTGCGGGCTTTAGTTCCCGGAGTCGATCGCCAAGATCTCAGCATCGAAGCCACTCGCGAAAACGTCGCTATTTCTGGCGAATACCGTCGCCCAGAACGGAATAACGGCGACTATCGCTTCTACAGCGAATTCCCCAACGGGAAGTTCCGCCGCGTTATTTCCTTACCGCTTCCTATTGCCAACGATGAAGTCAAAGCTGACTACGCCGAAGGGATCTTAACTTTGACGCTTCCTAAAGCCCCCGAAGCCATCAACCGCGTCGTTAAAGTGTCCTTAAACGGCACGGAAGCCGCCGCGCAAATTGAGCCGGAAACGGCTAACAGCTAAGGTTAACGGGGATTTTCTCCACAAATAACAACGTTTTTGGGGTTTGCCCGCACCATGTCGGTGCGGGTATTTTTCTTGACTCTAAGGGCTTTGCAACGCGATCGCCCCCCAGACATGATACGATCGTAACACCCTCACTCCCCAGCCGGAGCGGGGCCAACCAGGCAAACCAGCGCAGACAAGAGGAGAGTCGATGGGTGGCGGTATTTATCTCATTCAAGACGACGAACGGTTAGTCGAAATGGGCCAGCAAGCCTACGAGTCTGACGAGCAACTCCAAGAGCTCATCGAACAGTATCCCCATTTACTCGCGGGCGATCGCATTGATGTCACCATTCCCCGGCGTTGGTTGGCGATCTTGCGCGGTGGGGCCTTCGACTCGGAAGAAGAGGGTGGGGGCCGCTGGTCTCTCGATCGCCTGTTTCTCGACCAAAATGCCATTCCCACGCTAGTGGAAGTACGGCCCATCAACAACAGCCGCATTCGCCAAGAAGTCATCGGCCAGATGCTCGACTACGCCGCCAACTGCTCGGTGTACTGGCCCGTCGATACCATCGTCGCCCAATTCGAGTCCAACTGTCGCGAACTTGGCCGCGATCCCGAACAGGTATTTGAAGAATTTCTCGGCGACGACTCCAACGAAGAACGCTTCTGGCAAAAGGTCAAAACCCACATCCAAGCGGGTAAAATTCGCCTGGTATTTGTCTCCGATAACATTCCCGTCGAACTGTTGCGGGCGGTAGAGTTCCTCAACGAACAAATGGATCCGGCCGAAGTCCTAGCGGTGGAAGTGCAACAATACGCCAGCAAGGATGACGACGTGCGGGTTCTCGTCCCCCGGTTGATCGGGCAAACCGCCGAAGCCAAGCAGAAAAAATCGAGCATTACCCGCGAACGGCGGCGTTGGGACGAAACCTCGTTTTTCCAGGAACTCGAGTCCCGACGGGGCAAAGACGAAGCAGCCGCAGCCCGCAAAATTTACGAGTGGGTGGAAAACAAAACCCCAGAACTGGAGGTGGAGTGGGGAACCGGGGACACCTACGGCGGATTTACAGCCCACTTGCGCCACCGCAATGGCAAAGTCTCCCACGATCTGTTCCGAGTGGGCATTTGGGGCGGCGTAGAAATTGCCAGCAGCAGCTACGCCTCCCAACCGCCGTTCGATCTGAAGGATAAGTGGCAAGAGTTGCGATCGCAATTGAGCTCTATTGGGATGGCACTCCCCACCGATCCCGGCGAAATTCGCTTCCCCTACCTGCGCTTGTCTACATTACAAACGGAACTGGCGGTCGATCGCGTTATCCAGACCTTCGAGTGGGTAGTTGGGGAAATTAAAGGCACAGGGGAAGGCGATCGGTGATGGATTGTTAGGAATACTGTAGGGGTCAACGGTGTTGACCCTTTTTTACAAAAATGTGAGGGCGAACGCCGTTCGCCCCTACATACCTCACACAAAATCCTAAGTAGGAGAATAACAAATGGGGGAACGACAAGATTGGGCAGAGTTTGCACCACCTGCGATCTGCCGTATTTTAGATGCCAATCTCGATCGCGCCCGCGAAGGGTTGCGAACCATCGAGGAATGGTGTCGCTTTGGTATTGAAAGTGGCGAACTCACTGAATTGTGTAAAGCCATGCGCCAAGAACTGGCCCGTTGGCATTTGCCCGAACTGCGATCGGCACGGGATACGCCAGACGATCCCGGTACCAATCTCACCCACGCCGGAGAACGCCATCGCGACAGTTTAGATGGGGTGTTGCGGGCCAGTTTTTGTCGAGTACAAGAGGCGCTGCGGGTATTAGAAGAATATGCCAAACTCTACGACGAAGAAATGTCGGAGACCTGCAAGCATATGCGCTACGAAGTTTATACCCTAGAGAGTCAATTGCTTGCCTACCAACGCCATCAAAAATTAGCCCGATCGCCCCTGTATTTAGTGACATCGAGTTCCGATCGCGTTGTAGACATCGTAGAATCTGCCTTGCAAGGCGGGCTGACCATCGTCCAGTATCGCGATAAAAAAGCCGAGGATCTCGTTAAACTGAATACGGCCCGCAAGTTGCGCCAACTGTGCCATCGCTACGGGGCGTTATTTTTAGTCAACGATCGCATCGATTTAGCCCTAGCGGTAAATGCCGATGGCGTACATTTAGGACAAGATGATTTTCCCATTTCCCTCGCGCGACAGTTCCTCGGTTCCCAACGCTTGATCGGACGATCGACGACGAACCCCCAAGAAATGGAACGGGCGATCGAAGAGGGGGCCGATTACGTGGGTGTGGGGCCAGTGTACCAAACGCCGACGAAACCGGGCAAGGCCGCCGCCGGGTTGGAGTACGTGCGCTACGCTGCCGATAATTGTCCCATTCCTTGGTTTGCCATTGGCGGCATTGATATGAATAATATTAATGCGGTATTCTCTGCGGGCGGCGAACGCATTGCGGTGGTACGGGCGATTATGGAAGCCGAACAACCGACGTTAGTCACGCAGTATTTCGTTTCTCAGTTAAAGTGGATCGATACGGTGCGATCGATCCGGGAAGCTGACGGGGCGTAGCAAGAGTTTAAAACAATGGCCGAAATTACGTTACAAGCCAATGGCGAAACGCAACGCTGCGATCGCGGTACGTCTTTACCGCAATTTTTGCAGCAAATGGGGCTAAATCCCCGGTTAGTCGCGGTGGAATACAACGGCGAAATTTTGCACCGCCAGTTTTGGGAGGAAACCCAACTGCAACAGGGCGATCGCCTCGAAATTGTGACGATCGTCGGTGGCGGGTAGCCCCCGAGTCCGGGACGGGAAATTTCCTCTCGACAACCCTAGGCAAATGGCTGAGAATCGACTAGCATAAAGATAGGATAAAGCATTTGGGAAGTTTGCCTTCTCGATGCTGCCAGAAACTCTCTCAACCGCAATCGATAGGCTTTGTCTAGCGTCTAATTCTGCTAGGCTAAGTTGTGTTGCCAGCGATCGAGCGAATCGCCGAAAATGAATGTCGAGATAGTAGCGATAATTTTCATCGCCGCAAATTTTTATCGAGATTAAGTCAGACCGGGCGATCGCTTGCCGCGTTGCCAAGAAATTCTATTAGGTGTGGGGAATATTTGCAGGTGAATTCGGCCTGCAAGCAAATTTTGTCCTGCGTGTATGTAGAGAGGTTCGCGATCGAAAGGCAAACCTTTGAAATGTCGTGTCGCTAAGGAGACCTTGTTTTATTTGCACCGCCGATGAAAATCTACCGTTTTGTTGTTCTTTGCTGCGCTGTTTGCGTATTCGTCTGTGCTTCTGCTTTCGCGCCCCACGACTCTGCTAAGTCGCAGGGTATTTCAAACTCGTATTCGACCATCGTAACCCATCAAAGCGATCGTGTCAACCCCGCGATCGCCTCCCCGCCGCTTCGGGATCCGACCCCGGACAAAGACGCGCCAGAAGATCCGTTTGACAGCATGATGGATCTGTGGCGGCGACTGCTGTGGATGATGCGGAAGAACGCTCGGGCATCCGCGATCGCCTTCCCCATTTTAGAGGTTGACGCGGGCTTCGCTAACGAGAAATAATCGTTGCGAGTCTATTTTTGGAGGAAACGAAATCGTTGTCCGTTCGAGTTCGCCAGCACGTCAACCCCTTAAGTCGTCCGTACCGACAAGCCATCGAACCGCCTGAGTGGACGGCCGTTTATGCTAATTTGGGGTATCCTTTGCACCTCGATATTGGTTGCGGCCGCGGGCGGTTTTTGTCGGCCATGGCCCGCCAAGCACCGCAGTGGAACTTTTTGGGTTTAGAAATTCGCGAACCGCTAGTTATCGAGGCTAACCAAGGCCGCGATCGCGACGAATTGACCAACCTCCACTATCTTTTTTGTAACGCCAACTTCTCCCTAGAAACGATTTTAGATTCCTATCCCGAAGGCAAACTGCAACGGGTGACGATTCAATTTCCCGATCCTTGGTTCAAAAAACGCCATCAAAAACGGCGAGTCGTGCAGCCAGAATTGGTGGCGCAAATTGCCGAGTATTTAGCGACCGGAGGAGAAGTTTTTTTACAATCGGATGTCGAAGAAGTGGCTGTGGAAATGCGCGATCGCTTCTACGAACATCCGGCGTTTCGCTTAAAAACGCCCCAATGGTTGCCAGAAAATCCCCTCGCTGTTCCCACCGAACGGGAAGTTTCCACTCGCGATCGCGGCGATCCGGTATATCGATCGCTGTTCGTGCGCTTGCAATCTGCAATCCGGTCGATCGATGGTACAATTTAACATCATTTTCCCGTAGGGTCGATTCGCGAATCGACCCTACACAAGCGCGATCGACTGTTCTCACGGATTTGAGGGGACGCGCTACGTCGAACTGGATCGATTTCGTAATAATCCTTTACCATGGGGAAAGAACCCGCTATCGAGCGATCGCCCTTATCCTTTGATGATTGTTTCCCTACCGACACCACCGACCCTATCTCCCCTCAATGCTCCCACTCTTCGCACCTTTCCCAACGGCTTAACCGTCATCGCCGAACGTCTCCCCGTCGAAGCAACCACCCTCAACATTTGGCTGCGAGCGGGTTCGGCAGTTGAAAGCGACGATATCAATGGCATCGCCCACTTTCTCGAGCATATCATCTTTAAAGGCAGCGATCGCCTTCCTGCCGGGGCCTTCGAGCGGGAAATCGAGCGTCGCGGCGCAATTACCAACGCCGCCACCAGCCAAGACTACACGCATTACTATATCACCTGCGCCCCCAAAGACTTTGCCGAACTGGCCCCGTTGCAGGTGGAATTGTTATTAAACCCTAGTATGGAAGCCAATGCTTTCGATCGCGAACGCATGGTGGTACTCGAAGAAATTCGGCGATCGCACGACAATCCCAACCGTCGCAATTTTACCCGCTTGATGGAGCTCGCCTTCGATCGCTTGCCCTATCGCCGTCCCGTGTTAGGAACGGCTGATGTTGTCGAAGATCTGACTCCGGGGCAAATGCGCCAATTCCATCGTCGTTGGTATCAGCCTCATAATATCACTGCCGTCGCCGTTGGCAACCTTCCCGAAGAAGATCTCATCGCCACTGTCGCCGAAAGTTTTCGCACCGCATGGCGCAACGAGGCGCAAGAATTTCCCCCTCTAAACCTCGATCGCCGTCCCGAAATGCCTTTTACTGGGGTCGATCGGCGCGAATTTGTCGATCCGAGTTTGCAGCAGGCGCGGCTTTCTCTGGTGTGGCGCGTTCCGGGGATGATGGATATTGACGAAACCTATCCCCTCGACATTCTTTCTAGTATTTTAGGACGAGGACGTACCGGACGGCTAGTACGGGAACTGCGCGAAGAAAAAGGACTGGTTTCTCGTGCCAGCGTCGCCAACATTTCGCACCAGTTGCAAGGATTATTTGTGGTGTCGGCGCAACTCCCTAGCGAAAATATTGAAGCCGTCGAAGCGGCGATCGTTCGTCACATTTGCGCCTTCGCCAACGAACCCGTACAACCGCAAGAAATCGATCGCGTTCGCACTCAAGTCGCCAACCGCTTCGTATTTGCTAATGAAGCACCGAGCGATCGGGCTAATCTCTACGGCTACTATCAGTCTACCCTCGGCGAGCTCGATCCAGCCCTACAATATCCCCAAAAAATTCGCAATTTAGAAGCAGAAGATCTGCAAGCCGCCGCCCGAAAATACCTTTCTCCCGAGGCTTACGGTGTCGTTATCGTTCGCCCGCAGGAATTGCATTAAACTTATCGAATGCCTGCAAGTTTCAATACCTCTAACAGATAGGAGATATTAACGCAAATATCCTCCATCTGCGGATTGGGGTAAGCCAATTTTTGCAGGTAGGGGTCTGGGAGTCCAATTCCAGTAATATAATAGTAGTTGAGGTTGGCTATATTGGCAATTATCCAATAGTATTGCATCATGTAACCGGGAGCAAATATTTCCACAATCGTCGTTTTCGGCTCACAGAAAACAATGTTGGTGAGTCCCGCACCGTGAGGGGAGATAATGATTTTAGCGCCATTGAATAACGCCACCTGTTGGCGAAAGGATAGGGATTCGGGAGCGACAATTTCAAACCCAAACTTTTGCAAAACCTCCATGACTTCATCTTCGTTAATAACGCGGCGATATCGAGCATTTTCGCGACTGATATAAATGCGATCGCCGAATTGGGTCGGACGTTGGTAGGGGAGAAAGCTATCTCGTAGAAATTGCACCGATCGCGGTACGATGGTGGTTAATTTGCCCGCAAACGAAGGAACCACCAGTTGGCGAGCCCGAATGTGAGGGTAGTTATCGACATCCCAAATGCGATCGACGGGGAAATTTAGCAGTTCTAAGGTTTCTTTTTGAAACGATGCCGAAAATTTAGAAAATAAAAATCGATCGATATTTTTAAGATCGATATGACTGCGATATAATAAGTCAATGCGAGGTAAGGTATCGACGAACCAATGAAAGTAGTTGGGAGCGCTAGAAGGACTACAGTCGTTGAGTTCGGCAAGCACGGCGATCGTCCCTTCCTCGTCAGTACAATTCTCGTTATAGCCTTGTCTAAAAATCCAGTGGCGTTCTGGCAAGATCTCGGCTGCTGTGGGTGCGGTGATGGGAAGAAGCGAAGAAATATCGGATAGCAAGCGATCGTCGGCTGTCAAAATTGCACAAGTTTGGGTTTTATCGATTGACGTTCGCACTCCCCAAACCATTCTCCCGTTAGGAATTGTCGCCACAAATGTTTGTGGAGAAGTGAAAGTTGCATCTTTGAAATAAAAAGGCATATCTTTTTCCAGTGGCGCGATCGTCTTTGCTGCTGCCAAACAGATCGATCGCGCCCGAGAAAGTTGTTGGTACTCTCTCCCGTCTTCTCGAGACTCAATATACCATTGTTCGGTTAACAAATGTCGATCGGGAACGCAGTTATTGGGTGGGGCGATCGCCTCTCGATATGCTTTCTTGCTTAAAACTTGCTCCGAGATGTAATTGGTGATATAATTTTGAATGGGGAAAACTTGTGGAGAACGCTGCACCTGATGGAGAAACTGGAGGCGGGAGAGAACGGCTGCGTCGGGATCCGGGAGAGATTTTGACCAGCGATCGTAAGCGATCGAGAACGTGCTATCCTGGTTTAGGGCTTGGTGAAATCCCAACAAGGCCAGGTCGAGATATTCAGTCCATCCCGATCCATCGCTATTTTTTTGTAGGAAGCGTTCGATTTTAGTTTGGTATTGCGCTACTTCTATTTTAACGGCCTGTTCGTAGCAAGCGATCGCGGCCTCGATCGCACCCCGTCGATAGCAATGTAAGCCGAGGTCGTAAAATTTTTCTGCGGGAAATAAAGAGCGATCGCACTGACAGCTTAACCCATAAGCACGAATGGCGGGCAGGAGTTTTCCCTGCATTTGTAGGGCGTATCCCAGATGCTTGTAAATGTTCCCGTCTCTAGGATTGAGTCGAACGGCTTGTTGGCATAGACAGGCAATTTTCTGCCATTCTCCATCAAACAGACAGCGTTTAACCTGCTGGTACAATTGAGAGATCTCGCTCATTTTATCGGGTCGATCGCCATTCAGACAGCATTTTTCGCAATCCGTCGCGCCAATAGGGGGGTGGCGATCCCAAAGCATCTGCCAGTTTGCGACTGTTGAGAACGGAAAAAGGCGGGCGTTTGGCGGGGGTGGGATATTCGGAAGTGACGATCGGAAAGACGCGATCGACCTGTAACGGAAATTCTAACGATCGGGCTTCTTCAAAAATCGCGATCGCAAAATCGTACCAACTAGCAACCCCACTGTTAGTATAATGATAAGTGCCGTTAAGATCGAGACGATCGCGGACAATTTGGCCAATGGCGCTGGCGAGATCTCCCGTCCAAGTGGGGCTACCAATTTGGTCGCAAACCACTTTTAAGTCTGGGCGATCGCCCCCCAATCGTAACATGGTTTTGACAAAATTGCCTTTTCCACCCGTTCCGTAAACCCAAGCTGTGCGAATAATAATGTGGCGATCGCCCGCATCGCGAATGGCGTTTTCGCCTGCAAGTTTGGACGCGCCATAAATCCCTAGAGGATTGGTGGGGTCGGTTTCTAAATAAGGGCGACTTTGGGAACCATCGAAGACATAATCGGTGGAAACATGAATTAAAGGAATGCCGAGTTTTTCGGTTTCTTCGGCGAGAACTCCAGGGGCGATACCGTTAATGGTATTGGCCAGTTCTGGTTCGCTTTCAGCCTTGTCTACGGCGGTATAGGCGGCTGCATTGATCGCGATATCCGGTTCGATTTCCGGTAGTATGTTGCGGATGGTTTCCGGTTGGGAAAAATCCAGGCGATCGCGTCCCGTTCCCACCACCACTTCGTGGGAAGAGAGGACTTTTTGCAACTCGCGGCCGAGTTGTCCTTGGATTCCGGTGACTAAAATTCGGCTCATACAAACAAATCCGCATCTTTCAACAGTTTACCCTCTCGATCTTTGTTTGACAAGAGGGGTTCGATATCGCCTAACTGCCAGTCAATGCCAATATCGGGATCGTTCCAAAGCAGCGATCGCTCGTGTTGGGGGGCGTAGTAATCGGTGGTTTTGTACAGCACTTCTGCCACATCCGATCGCACTAAAAACCCATGTCCGAACCCCGGCGGAATCCACAGTTGTTTTTTGTTTTCTGCGGTTAGTAATTCTCCCACCCACTGACCGAACGAGGGCGAATTCTTACGCAGATCGACGGCGACATCAAAAATTTCGCCGATCGCTGCCCGCACGAGTTTACCTTGAGGTTGCTGAATTTGATAGTGCAACCCGCGCAATACCCCTTTTCGCGATCGCGAATGGTTGTCTTGGACGAACTCGGTTTCGACTCCCGTACCTTCTACGAAGGCGCGATAGTTGAAACTCTCAAAGAAAAAGCCGCGATCGTCGCCAAACACCTTTGGCTCGATCGTCATCACATCAGGAATAGCAGTGGGCGTTACGTTCACGATCGCTCCCGAATCAACACCACGAGATTGGACACTCGGCCCAAAAATTGAGGCCGATACCACTCTACCCTATAGGCGGTCGGTTTGGGAAGTGCTGCCGCCACAATTTCTCGCAAGTCGGTTTCAGAAAGTAAATTTAAGTTCTCTTCTCGCGACCAAAATTCCATCCCCACCCCCCGTAGCAGGCGACGGTGAAGCGATCGCGGTAGCCAGTGTAACAAGGGTAGTTTAGTATGAAAGTCGAGCCAATGGTAGCGGTTGGGGGTTGTCACTAAAACAGTTGGGGCTAATTCTAGCAGACTGGCGATATGTTGAATTTGCGACGATCGCGATCCGGTATGTTCGATGACAGCAGAAGAGATAACCGCATCAATGCTTCCCAGGCGATGGCGTTGCGGCGGAAAAGCGATGGTTTTTACGCCTGGAAAGACCGTTTCTAAATCAGAAATATCCTCTGGCGAAGTTGCCAAAACTGTGGCTTTATCTGCCAGCAGCCAGCGAATAAAACAGTTACTATCGAGATGTTCGGTATCGGGAGTCGAACCCATATCGAGGATAGTTCGACCGGAAATTGTTCCCAGTTGTTGGCAAAACCAGTCGTAAATTTGGCGGCGAATGGTTAAGGATGCCTTCATTCGCAGCTTGTCGAGAAAGGTAACGCGATCGCCAAAATAGTCGTATTGTTTCATGCTTCGCGGAGAAAATTAAATGCGATCGTTCTTTTGGCTGGCATTTTTGACCTTCTGTACGAATTCGGGATAGCGGCGATGCGTCCATTCCGGAAAAGCCAAAGTCGGATCGTCTACGAGTTGTCTTTGCAGGACTTCGATGATGTCGTTGACTTCATTGACGAGATCGAAAACCAGCAGATTGTAAGGGTTTTGCTGGTTGATGTTAAAGTCGAGATCGAGAAAATACTCAACTTTGATTTCTTCTCCCAGACCCAAGACAAAAAATTTCAGTTGTTTCTCGCTGACAACGCGATCGCACGCATAAGAAATGCAGTCGATAAATTCAGCTTCATCATCGAACAAGCCATCAGTATAGATAATAAAAAATGCACCGCGCCCCCGACGCTGACCTTCTTTGAGCCAGGTTTCGATACAGGTTTTGAGGGTAGGGGTCACAAAAGAATTACCGCGTGGCGGATTTTGCTCAAAAATATTTTGCACTTCGGCCGCATCGGAGATTTTATAGGGGCCGGTTCCCACTTCGTCGCGACAAAAGAAGTAGATAGAAATGCGATCGCAAATTTGTTTTTCGACTTCTCCAATTTGCAGGCGATGGGAAAGAATGCCGTAGGTGTGGGCTTCGACTTCTTCTTGCAAGAACTGACAGCGCGGTAAGTTGCGCGTGTCGCTGTCTTTTCTGACCATAGAACCACTGCGATCGATAAGGATAAAAACATCGCGATCGCCAACAGTGGCAAAGGGATCGTCGCCACTTCTCCCCGTTTCAGAAACGCGATCGCGCACCAATTCCGGTTTGTAGCGCCGAAACAAAGCCTGAAGTTCCGGGCGTTTGGAGTGCCGATCGTCAGGAAATTCGTCGGTCAAATGGAAATCTTGACAGAGGTTCTCGACGTGCTTGCGAACCGTCGTTTGGGCGATGTTCAATTCGGCAGCAATTTCTTCGTCCGTGCGTCCGGCTAGCAACTGCTTCAAAACCGTTTTGCGGCGCGGGGGAAGTTCGTCGAAAATGTCAAGAAATTGTTGTTCGTTCATTTATTAGGTATTAGGTTTTAGGTTTTAGGTACGAGGTGTGAGGAGGATAGAAAGGATGAAGTTAGAAGGATGAAGATTAATTTCTCCCCCTCCCCTTGTCCCCTTGTCCCCTTGTCCCCTTGTCCCCCCATCTCCCATTACTAATACCCCAACGGGCGCATTTTCGGGCGGGACTGCTGGCTGTTTGCCTCCGTACCTTCGTTGGGCGGTTCTGGGGCTGGGGCCAAAATAACGCGATCGCTGGCGGTGGGAACCAGGCCCGAATTGGGGAGACGAACCCGTTCGGCCAGATCGTCTTGTAAGGCGGCGGTACCCGCAGCCAGTTGGCGTTCTCGCTGTTGCAAGTCTTGGAGTTCGGTAGCGGCCGCAGCGCGATTTTGGCGCACGTTGGCAGCGCGGGCACAGGCAAGTAGGGCAACCCCCACCACCAACACGCCGAGAACCGCCGTTCCCCGTTGGGCGACGACGGCGACGCGCAACCACAGAGGAAGGGGGTGCTGGCGCGATCGCAGCCGGATAACGGGGGCGCGTCGCGACGATCGAGCAGCAGCGCGATCGCGCCGCCGAGAAACGGGTGGGGGAGACTTGAGAGCAACAGCCATAGACGTTACCAATATTGAAGGGAAGGTCAACTCGATAAGAGTACAAAAACCGAGCTAAAACGCTGCGAATTTCTCAGCTTTGCCAAGCGAACCGCCGCAGGAGCGATCTCATCCCATAGTAACATTGAGAAAATTCGATCGCGGTGCTATAGTGAAAAAAAGCCAAATTTGTCCGACGCAACCTTGCGGTGCGTCTATTTTTAGATTAGGAGGAGTGAGACATGAAACTCAAAACTGGATTGTTCGCACTGTTATTGGCAACGGGTGCGCTTTTAGGAGCCTGTGCTGGCGAGGAAGCCGCCGAACCTGAAGATCCCGACACCAGCGAAGAAATTGAGGACGCTGGCGAAGCGATCGAACAAGAGGCCACTGAAGAGCTTGACGAAGCCGGGGAAAACCTCGAAGAAGCCGGACAAGAGGTAGAGGAAGCGGGCGAAGCGGCTGGCGAAGCTGTCGAAGAAGAAGCCCAAGAAGCCGAAGAATCCCTCGACAATGCTGAAGAAGCGGTCGAAGAAGAAGCGGTCGAGGAGCTCGAAGAACCCGAATAATTCTTGTTCCTCCTCCTCTTTTCCCTGTCATGGATTAGAGGAGGAGTCATCTTCCTTTCGGACGATTTTTTTCTTACCCGATCGCGCCTTTACCTCGTGTTACTCCTCCAATTTAGTACCTCCCACTACTGTCGCAAAGCACGATTGGCACTCGGCTACAAACAAATTGCCTATCGCGTGGAAAATTTAACGCCGGGAGCGCATATACTAAAGCTCAAACCGCTAACGGGGTTAACCACCGTTCCTGTTTTGATGCCGGAAGTGCCGGGATTTCCCGAGGCGATCGCGGACTCGACGCGCATTTTTGAGTTTCTCGAAACCTATCAAACTCAACCGCCGCTTTTTTTGGCCGACGATCGCGCCAATACCGCCGCTAAAGTTTTAGAAGATTGGCTGGATGAAAGCATCGGCACGGCGACGCGATTTGTCTACTACGACTATCGATCGAAAGCGGGAAAAGCCATCGATCCGTCGTTGTTCAGCCAACTGCTGATTCGAGTCGTCAAGCAACAGTATAACATCAACGATGCGACGGTAGAACTGGCTCGCGATCGCCTGAAAATTGCCCTAACCGAACTGTGCGATCGCTGGCAAGACACCCCTTTTTTAGTCGGCGATCGGCTCAGTATTGCCGATTTAAGCGCAGCAGCGTTGTTAAGTCCGCTAGCATTGATTCCCGACTACCGCAACACCTATTCTCTCTTATTCGATCGCATCGCGCAAGTTCACGATCGCTGCGGCGAACCGCAACCGCCAGGATTGGGGGATTAGGGGTTTGGGGGATTAGGGGGAAATTAATATTCATCCTTCATCCTTCACCCTTCATCCTTCATCCTTGAAACCTCGTACCTCACACCTCACACCTCATACCTCCCCCATTTACCCAACCAATTCATTAACTTTTGTAACGCTTCTGGAGCGATGTGGCGCAAGTTTTCTTCGCTAGGAAAGACTCCTGTCTCCACATCTTGCTTGTACTGCGCGATCGCGTCTAGTGTCAATGTTTGGAAGTCTTGATATTTTTTAGCCAAGCGCAGTTTTCGCGGTGTAATTCCTAAAATATCGTGGACGATCAATACTTGTCCGTCGCAAAAGCGTCCCGAACCAATGCCGATCGTGGGAACGCTGACCCGTTCGGAGATAATTTTTCCTAACTCTTCAGGAACCAGTTCCAAAACGATGGCAAAAACGCCCATGGATTCTAATTTAACTGCTTCCTCGACAATCTCTTTGGCGCGATCGAAGGTTTTACCCTTCACCCGTTTTTTCTCGTGAAACTGAGGTAACAACCCCAAATGACCGCAAAGGGGGATACCCTCAGCTACAATCGCCGCGATCGCCTCTACTTGCAATCCTTCCAACTTCACCCCATCTGCGCCGTTTTCCATCAGCGATCGCGCATTCTCGACCGCATCTTCTGGTGTTGTATAGGTTCCGTAAGGCAAATCCGCTAGGATAAAACTGCTGTTTGTCCCGCGCTTCACCGCCTTTAAGTGATGTAAAATATCCGCGATCGTCACTTGCGTCTCGCTGTCGTAACCGAGAACATTTGTCCCCACGCTATCGCCGACGAAAAT
>CAKZKB010000199.1 GCA_937121005.1 uncultured cyanobacterium
AATCCGAGTTTCTCCCTTTAGAAACCGGGTTTCTCTGTACCACCTGAATACTTACGAATGAAGGAGATTGTATCCAAGTTCCTCTGGTTATAAAATGCAAATTAATGATTGAGTGTTAATGGTCGAGATCGAACGCAATTTTCGAGAGATAACGATGGTAATCGGGCTGTGGTTGCTGGCAACTGCGGTCGATCGGATGTGGTTTTTTGTCGATCGCGCCGTTCCGTCTTGGGATCCTGCGGACTATCTTACCGGATCGATGAACTATTGGCAAGCCCTACAAGATCCGCAGTGGCTATCTGGAGAATGGTGGACGAGTTTGTGGCTGCTATCGTCAAAAGTTCCCCCTCTCACTTACATCGCTAGCGTTCCCTTTTTGGATGCGTTCGGCACGGAATACGATTCGGCGACGATGCTGAATGCAGCTTTAACCGGGATTTTACTCTTCTCAGTTTACAGTTTGGGGCGGCGATTGTTCCATCGTATCGTCGGACTTTGGGCGGCGGGGTTGTGTTTGTTGTTGCCCGGTTTGGTGCGGGTTCGCCTCGATTTTCTCCTCGACTATCCTCTAACGGTGGCGGTGACGCTGGCATTTGCGTGTCTGACTGCATGGACGTTTTCTAAAGGCAGAAATTGGCTGCTAGCGATCGCGGTTGGCATCAGTTTCGGCTTGGCGATGATGGTGAAACAGACGGGAATTTTGTTTCTCTTCGTCCCGGTTTTGAGTGCGGCGATCGCGTCTTTATTTCAACGACAGTGGCAAAAATTATTACAACTTTTGCTAGCGGCGGTGATTGCCATTCTTATCTGTTTTCCCTGGTATCGTACCAATTGGCTGCTGATTTTAACATCGGGAAAACGTGCCACCCTCGATTCAGCCATGGCAGAAGGCGATCCGGCCTTAAATACCCTAGAGGCGTGGACGTACTACTTAAAAATTTTACCGCAACAGGTGTCGCTGCCGCTACTGGCGATCGCCGCTTCCGGGCTTATTTTCGCGATCGTGCGGCTGTGGCTGCGTAAAGGTAAAAAGAAAAAGAAAAAGAAAATTAAAACAAAGCTCAACTCTCCGAGAATTGCTCCTAAAAAGCTGAGGAATTCTTTCGCCTGGATTGCCATTTTTACCCTCAGTGCCTATCTCCTTTGTTCGCTGAATATCAATAAAGATTTTCGCTACACCCTGCCCTATTTACCCGTTATCTCCATTGCGATCGCCTATGGTATCGTGCAGCTTCCGCGATGGATTCGTTGGGCAACTGTGGGCTTGCTTGTGGTCTTGACATGGACGAATATATCGCCCGTTTCTACCTTTTCTCCGGCGGTTCATCCCGTCGATCGCCACGCTTATATCGGTACGCCCTTTCCTCACCCAGAAGTCATCAATACCATCATCGAAACCGAACCCTATTTGCGATCGACCTTGGGCGTTTTACCCTCGACTCCTGCCATCAACCAGCACAATTTTAACTATTACGGAACCCTAGAAAACTTTCACGTTTACGGGCGACAGGTGGGCGTAAAAGAAAACCAAATTGTCCGCGACGGGCGATCGCTGTCTTGGTTCCTTACTAAAACCGGAAATCAAGGTTCCGTACCCCAACCCGCCCAAAGTCAAATGGTGGAGTTTGTCGAAACCAGTCCCGAATTTCAAATGTATCGCAGTTGGGATCTTCCCGATGGCGAGGTACTAAAATTATACCGACGATCGACCCCCTTGGTGGAAGTTCTCGATCGCCACAAGCCCGTCGGAGTGGGGTTAGATAGTCGATCGGCAAACGCAGGCGATATCGAAGCTAAACAAGGCGATGGTATTCGCTTGCAAAAGGTCGATGTCGCCGATCGCGTTCCGCCCGGATCCCCGGTTCCCATTACCTATACTTGGACGGGATCGTGGCAAGAATTACAATCGGCTTTAGTTTTATTAACTTGGAAAAATACCGCCGACGGACAGGCAATTTGGTTGCACGATCGCGCCATTGGCACGGGCAAACTTATTAACGCCATCTTCCCAGAAGACAGCCAAGCCAAAACCGTTATCGAACGAACCGCCATGTTACCTCCGGCGGATATTCCCCCTGGAAACTATCGCTTGGAAGTGGCTTATTTAGCCCCCCAAACCGGGGAAACCTACTCAATTTCCGCACCCGAAACCACAATAAATGTCGATCCGGAAGCCTTACCCGTTTCGGCCCCCGAATTGGATTTACCGACGCAATTGCGACAACTGGCGATCGCTTTACCCACAGGAACCGAGGGGTTAGAAACTGCTTTTGCTGAAGTCGGACGCATCAATCAATACGATCCGGTAAGTGGTTATTTAGAACAAGTTGCCACTACCTTAAATTATCGCACAGAACAAGAGGGCGATCGGCTGGATTGGGCCTACGCAATCGGCTTGGCACGAGTGTTGCAACGCCGAGAAGATGAGGCCATTTCTGCCTTTCAAACGGTGACAGAACTGGACGCAGAAAATCCTTACGCTCATGCTTATCTGGCTTTTGTGTATCTGTATGACTGGAAACCGCGATCGGCTCAAGACGCGATCGCCAAAGGTTTACAACTCGACCCCAATCTGCTAGAATTAAAGGTGTTGCGAGGTGCAGCGAATTTGATGCAAGGTAACATTATCGGTGCGTGGCGAGATGCTCAAGTGTTAACGACAAATACTGAAAACCCCGATAAGTCTTAAACTGCCGGAAAATAATATGCAATCCGGTCGATCGAAACTACAATTTGATACACCTAGGCGGGCGAAGCATCCTTATAAGGTATTAGGGATGATGTAAGTATTCAGGTGTCCGATCTCAATGGGGGTAGAAACCCGGTTTCTGGCCGATCGCCAGATAAAATTCGAGTCGATCCTTTGAGAAACCCGGTTTCTGACTTTGACCTGAATGCTTACGGGATAATAATCTAGAATCTCAAAGAGATGAGTGTGTTTTCTACTTCCAGCCCCCCTAAAACCTAAAACCTAAAACCTAAAAATTGATATGACACAAACCTCTACGCTACCTCTATTTTCTCGCGATCGCTGTATCGTCCATTCGGACATCACCTGGCAGCAGTTCGCCCTCATTCGGGCGGGGTTTGCCAATTCTACAAACATTCGGCTGGCGTATTACAAGGGAACAATTGAAATTTTTATGCCCGGACGAGATCGTGAAGTTTTTAGTCGGCTCATTGGCTTTTTAATTGGGCTGTTTTGCCTGGAAACTGGAATTGAATTCGAGTCTACAGGTTCGACAACCTACGAACGGAATGGAGAAGTTTCCGTACAAGCCGATGAATCGTACTGTTTCGGGGAATCGAAACCCGTTCCCGATCTCGTTATCGAAATTATATTTACCAGTGGGAGCTCCAACAAACTCCAGCGATATCTAGCATTAGGTGTACCGGAAGTCTGGTTTTGGCAAGATGGAGTATTCGATCTCTATCGCTGGCGAGGAAACCATTATGACAAAATTAGTCGCAGCGAAATTCCACAACTTGCTACCCTAAGTATCGATCTGCTCGCTCGCTGCGTGCTGATGGGTCAAACCTCACAGTTAGAGGCTGCCCGAGCCTTTCGCCAAGGGCTAAAACCGCGATCGAACGAAGTAGAATAGTATTAAGCATCGCGACGCACGGTGTCAGGAGAAAAAGCAGGCAAACAAACGGCAATATATTCGGCTCCCTCTTCGCCGGGAGTGCTGTAACGGATCCACTCGTCGCGACGACAAATCACCGCTTGTCCGGCGTTTACCTCCAGGGTTCCGCCTTCGTATTCCACGTGCAGGGTTCCGTTTAAGACAATGGTGAACTCGTCAAATTCCGGTCGCTGTCTGGGTTCGCTCCAACCGCTCGGCGATCGCATTTTAGCAATACTGACGGCTTCGGTTTGCGTGTTGACGCGACCGACAAATTCATCGATAATTTTAGGCTTGTTTCCTGCCGACTCGATGCGGCTCGGTTGGGCGATGAGTTCGGGCATAGTTTTGGCAACCACAGACAGTGCAACCACAGATTAATAGCATACACGCAGACGATCGTTCGGTAAAGACGCGGCCGGCACGAAAGGGGGCAAGGCGCTACAATAGCCTAAAGAGAACGCTAAGGACATCGCAAATTGGATATTTCCTTGCTCGATCGCGTTTTGGAGTTCGAGACAAGCCGCAGGGTCGTTCGTTCGTCTTACACTTTCTCCGATTTATGTCCGTGAAAGCGAATCCCCAAAAAGACATCGTAAACAAAACTGCGAAAATCTTTACCTTTCCAAATGCCCAGGGTTTGACAGCAACCTTTAGCATCCAAAAGCGATCGCGTTTCTCGGTAAGCCCGTTGGTACAGATACCAGGGTACGGACGGCCAAAGGTGATGGATCAGGTGATAGTTTTGCCCCAAAATTAGCACGTTCAGCAACGGACTGGGATAGACGCGGGCATTTTTCCAGCGATCGCGATCTTGAAACGGGCGATGGGGTAAATAGTCGAAAAACAGCCCCAAGGTCAGCCCCACCACCAAAGCGGGAACGAACCAGAAATTGAGAATGTAACCTAAATAATCGAAGTGGATGGAGATCGCCACCATACTTACCAAAAACAAGCGGCTGAAAAAGACTTCCACCAACTCGTGGCCGCGCCACAACTTGCGCTTGTAGAAAAAGACCTCGTGATAGAAAAAGCGTACCGCAATTAACCACAGCGGCCCGCCCGTAGACACGAAGTGATCGGGATCGTTCTCGGGATCGTTGACGTGGGCGTGGTGTTGCAGGTGGACTCGCGTAAACACCGGGAACGCAAACCCTAGCATGAGAGCGCTACCGTGACCCATGAGAGCGTTCGCGAGGGGGTGACGGTGGGCAACCTTATGACAGGCATCGTGAATCACCGTGCCCGCCATATGCAGGGCTAAGACGTTCATGCAGAAGCAGCACCAGTCCGGCCAGTCCCACAGCCAGTAACCTAGCGTTGACAAGAAAACACAGCCGATCGCTGCTGAGAACAGCAACAGGGTCGGGTTGAAGTCTTGGGGCGGCCCCAGTAGCTCTTTGGGGACGGACATCGGGATAGATGCCTCTGAAGTCACGGCGTTGGCTCCTTATACTGGACTCGGGTCGTCTGCGATACCTGACAGTCGTCAATGAAGTTTTATAACACAAATGAGAAGTCTTATGACCCCTTTGGCGCAAATTTACCAAATTTTCCTCTATCTTGGGGGGGAGGTACGAGGGCGATTCCCCTGGGGGGCAGTACGAAAGCTGGCCGAGCGGCGGACGCTCGTCGGTTTGGGTACGAGTTCGACAACAGCGATCGCCCTCCAGTTCGTCGGCCAGCGATCGCACTCGATGGAATTGCCAGATATTTAAAAACATTCCTATTGTATCCACCAGAATTTTTTGAATATAAAGAAAACACTGTCATATGTCGTAGGGAGGCTTTTGTTGAAGATTTGTTTCAAGTCAAGCGCCAAGGCGTTCTCAAAGCAAGAGGTCTATTTCAGTAGTAGGATGGGTCACTGCCTAGCCTACTTGCTATATTGAGCAGCGATGTCTTGCGTAGCGATCGCGATAATGATACAATAAATAAAAACTCCTGTCCGCACCATGATTGACTTTTACCGCCCCCGGCAGCAAACCCTGCCGACAATGTACGATCTGCCCAGC
>CAKZKB010000200.1 GCA_937121005.1 uncultured cyanobacterium
CGAGAGTTTCGACAGTAGAAAACGGCGACAACTCGGGAAAGCGATCGATCTCTATCCCCGTTTCAATGGCTGCCATTTTGCGTGCGTCTCCGTAACACTCCTCAAAAACCATCTCTAAATATTGACGCAAACTCGGGCTCGTTTTAAATGCTTTGCGTAGCCGTTTGCGATGTTCGTAAATCGTGTAGCGCCAGCTATTTGTCCGTTTTTGGGGTTGGTATTTGTATTTGAGTAAGTGCATGAGTAACACTTCTAGGTTACTTTCTAGTGCCTGTTTTTGGCTGTTGCCCGTGTCTTCTATTTCTTCCGCTAAATTATCGAGATCGAGATCGTCGAGTTGTCGGTTTCGTAGCTGTTGGACTGTCGTTTCCAGCCACAGGGAATAGTCGCGATCGTAGAGTGTGGCGCGATCGGTAGAAGTTTGCATCTCAATAGCGCTCCTTTGTTTCTTCTAGTCTAACACGAACAATCGAGGATAGACTCACAGGGATCGTGTTTTCTGTAATTTTAATCAATCGCAGTTTGCCGGCTTAAAAGCAACAACGTTGAGACTAATAAAGGTACTGCCAACGCGAATTTGACTGCAATCGCGAAACAAATTAAAGGACTTAACTCGGTAATAGTTAGTAAATCCAGCATCGGACAAATAAGCCCTTAAAATCTCAAAATCGAAGCCCACCTTATGCACGTCAAATTCGTTGCTTTGACCGCCGTATAACATCCACATAATACGCAAACGTTCTTTAAATGAGACTTGCGGTTGCAAGTACAACCAGCAAAGGGTTTGCAGATCGGGTACGCTAACCATCAGTTTACCGCCGGGTTTGAGAACGCGATACCATTCTGCTAAAGTGTTAGCCACTTCACCTTTCAGGTGATGGTGAAAATGTTCGAGAACGTGACTGGCATAAATGGTGTCGATCGCGTTATCTTCAAACTGACTTAAGTCGGCTGCATCGCCAACAAAATCGACTTCCTCGCGCGGTTCGATGTCGAGAATTTTCCAGTCTGGATGTGCGGTGGTTCCACCGATATGGAGTTGAAAGGGGGGGACGAAATGAGGAGACTGGGTGCAGGCGCGATCGAATTCTAGAATGGCTGGATGTTCGGGATCGAAATCGAGTAGCGATCGCCGCACTTCTACCAATAATTGACTGTCGATGTCTGCGTCTTCGTCGGCGAGTAAGTTAACCATTTCTGAAACTGCGATCGCCTCTGGATCGAACAAGTCCAACCTCAAAGATAGCAACCAAGTCGATAAGATAATGTTAGGATTTTCCGCATCGAGTTCCAGAAGATGCTGGCGCAGTATCCAGGAGATGCGATCGTTTCCGAGTCGTTCTTGACGCTCGATTTCTGCTTCTAAAACGGCCACCAGTTCTCGAATGCTGTCCTCTTCCTCTTCTTCCCCGGCGGTTAACCCCATCATCCAGGCCATTTGTGCTTCTTCTTCTTTTTCTTGCAGTAGCAGCAGTACGCCTAAATGCCAGTAGTACGATAAAATATCGGGATCTTGCTCGATCGCGGCTTCGTAAATCGCGGCCGCTTCAGCATAGTTTCCCCGTTCTAATAAGTCTTTAGCAGTGGGTAGCCAGTGGGTTTCTCGGTTCGTATCCATCAATGGTGAGTAATAGAGGTGAAGTGGCGTTACGCAAACGATCGTCTGCCGACTATAGACAAACCTTAGTATTAATATACCGAGATTCTCGATCGCTGACAAAATTGGAGTCGCGATCGCGAGAGTGGACTCTATCGCCATATAATGAAATATACCTTAGACTCTGCCTGCTTTTCTCTGGGAGAAGGAGGCCGGCAGGGTGAGGGCATCGAACTGACGTAATTTTAGGGTTCCTGCAAGCCTAGCTTTAGGTCTCTAGGGGGAAGCAATTGCCGTCGTCGGCTTGCGAACTGGGTTAGAACGTTTGTTTTTCGTCAACTTTTTCTCTCTCGATGGGACGACACTGCGATCGCGATCGCAGCCATGGGGGAAAATCGATCGCAGCCGACCTCGGGTAACGATCGCCTTAACAACCGCACAGCGATCGCTTCGGTCGTTTGTAAAACAGTCGATACTAACTATAACGAACCCAATACCTCTAAGTTACTCAGACCTATGACTTCCACTATTCGCGATATCGTCCGCCAAGCGATCGCTACCGGCTACCTCAGCCTCGACGCGGAAAACCAACTGCGGAACTTGCTGTCGGGCAAGTACGCCCTCGAGGACTTCCAAGCCTTCGTCCAGCTACAGCAAGCGGCCATGGTCGGCCGCGTTCGCCAAGAGTCCCGCGAGGCGATGAACCTACAATCGTCATAACCGACCTAAAAACGACCTTCTAGGGCAGCGACGCAGCGTTCGCATAGGGGCGGGTGTTCTGGGAAACGACCCACTAGCGGGGAGTAGTTCCAGCAGCGATCGCACTTTTCGCCCTCAGCTTTCGCTACGCCAATCTGCCAAGAGTCCGTTCGCGAACTATATTCCATCCCTTCCAACTCGGCTGGCGTGTCGAGAACGTCCACTTGAGAACAGATAAACAGATACCGCAGTTCGTCCGTACCGTTCCCCGACTGAGTAGAGATCTCAGCTTCGGGAGGAGCGTTGTCCGTCTCGTCGGCTTCTGGTAGTATCGACGCAGACATTTCTTCGCGCAAGTCGGCTTTGACTTGTTTTAACTGCTGCCAAAACTGACGGCGATCGCGGGCGAACAACAGTTTGCGATAGGCGAACCAAGCAGTTGCAAACAACCCGATCGCTTGCACCAATAGAGACAGCAAAGGTACGCGATCGACGGCCGCCACGACAGAAAAGATGACGTACAAAACCACGAAAAGGGCGACCAGAATACCCAAATTGCGGATCGCTTTGCGATCTTCGGCGGTTAAGGAGATACGATAACCAAACAGTTCGTATTCATTCGCGTTCTCCAAGTCGCCTTCTTTACCTGATTCGTCTTCAGTTTCACTTTCAAACTCTGGAATTTTGAATTCTGAATTCTGAATTTTGAATTCCGAAGGGGGATTCATCTGTTGTAACAAAGCGCGATCGCTTTCATTTTCCACCCACAGCATTACCTTCGCTTCTAGAGACGAACCGATCGCCTTGTCGTTGCGGGCGGCTTCCATAACCTTGTTAACTTCGCCGCGATAGAAGCGCAGTTTTTCCCATTTTTGGGCCAGTTCTGGCTGCTTCCAGTTGTCTTCGAGTTTGACCCAACCAGCCTCGAATACTGATTCGCAAGCTGTTTCGTAGGGGAAATTTTGCCAGATATCTTCGGCAGTATGGCACAAAACGGGAGCGATCGCCCGCGCCAAGTTTTCTAACGCGATCGCCAGCACCGTTTGGCAACTGCGACGGCGGTAGGCATCTTTAGCACTGATATACAGCCGATCTTTACCGATATCGAGATAGAAATTGGACAGATCCACAACGCAGAAATTCTGCACTGTCTGGAAAAAGCGGAAGAATTGGAAACTCTCAAAAGCTGATGTCACCTCTGCGAACACTTCCGTCATTCGGTGCAGCATATAGCGATCGACTTCGGGTAGATCTTCGTAGGCGATCGCGTCTTTTTCGGGATTGAAATCCGATAAATTGCCCAACAAAAATCGCGCCGTGTTGCGGATTTTGCGATAGACATCCGCCATCTGCTTGAGAATGTTATCCCCTAAAGGAACATCAGCAGAATAGTCCACCGACGACACCCACAGACGCAGGACATCCGCACCGTAAGCCGGATCTTTTTTCTTATTATTGCCGCCGTTGATAACAATGTTGGGATCGACCACATTGCCCAGGGACTTACTTTGCTTGCGTCCCTGTTCGTCCAAAGTAAAACCGTGCGTGAGCACCGTTTTATAAGGCGCTTTCCCTTCAGTGGCAATGCTGGTTAGCAAGCTGGAATTAAACCAACCGCGATGCTGATCCGATCCTTCTAAATAGATGTCGGCAGGGTAGTCCAATTCGCTGCGCTGCTTGAGAACAGCCGCCCAAGACGATCCGGAATCGAACCAAACATCCATTGTATCCATACCTTTACGGTATTGGCGGCCGTTATTTTGATACGATTCGGGTAGCAATTCTGTCGCCGAGAGTTCCCACCAGGCATCAGAACCTTTCTCGGCAAAAATGCGCTGCACGTTGGCAATGGTTTCTTCGTTCATCAAGGGTTCGCCCGTTTCTTCGTCGTAGAAAACCGGGATGGGAACCCCCCAACTGCGCTGGCGAGAAATGCACCAATCAGCGCGATCGCCCACCATAGACGTGATGCGATTGATGCCCGAAGACGGAATCCAGCGCACCGTTTCGATGGCCTTCAACGCCTCTTCCCGGAAGCCTTCCACCGACGCAAACCACTGTTCCGTGGCCCGAAAGATCGTCGGTTTTTTCGTGCGCCAATCGTAGGGATATTTATGATTGTAGGGATCGCGTTTCAGTAGGGATCCGGTTTCTGCTAAGGCTTCGACGATGGCATCGTTGGCATCTTTGAGAACATCTAAACCTGCAAACTGACCCGCCTCTTCGGTAAATTTCCCGGCTTCGTTTACAGGCGAAAAAATAGGCAAGCCGTAGCGCATTCCCACTTGATAGTCTTCCAAACCGTGACCCGGTGCAGTGTGAACCAATCCCGTGCCCGATTCGGTGGTCACGTAGTCGCCACCGATGACAATTTGACTTGCGCGATCGTATAAAGGATGGTTGTAGGTGCAGCCTTCTAAGTCTTTGCCTTTGACTTCGGCGAGGATTTTGAGTTCGGTTTCAAAGGTAGAAGCCAAACGGTCGATCGCGTCTGTTGCCACTAACAAAAACTTGGCGGCGGCGGGAGTAAAATTCGCCCCAGTTTCGACCACTGCATAGTTTAAATCCGGGTTGACGCTGACCGCCAAATTAGCCGGGATCGTCCAAGGGGTCGTCGTCCAGATTGCCACCCACAGGTTAGATTGATAGGGTTCTAGGGTCGATCGGACTGCGTCTGAGAGTCCCGACATGGGGAACGCTGCATAAACGCTAGGCGAAACGTGACCTTCCGGGTATTCTAACTCCGCTTCGGCCAAGGCGGTGCGCGAACTGGGGCTCCAGTGGACGGGTTTGTGTCCCCGATAGATGTATCCTTTCAGTACCATTTGCCCGAACACGCCGATTTGCGCGGCTTCGTACTCGGGGGTTAGCGTCATGTACGGCCGATCCCAGTCGCCCCACACGCCGTAGCGTTTGAACCCTTCTCGCTGTTCGTCGATGGTTTGGAGGGCGAAGTCTCTGGCTTTTTGTCGCAGGGCGATCGGGCTGAGATCCTGACGTTCGGAGGACTTCATCGACTGCAACACTTTCATTTCGATGGGCAAACCGTGACAGTCCCAACCGGGGACGTAGCGGACTTTGCGACCTTGCAGCAGTTGGTAGCGGTTGATAATATCTTTAAGAATCTTGTTGAGGGCGTGACCGAGATGCAGCGACCCGTTGGCGTAGGGGGGGCCGTCGTGGAGAACGAATACCTCGCCGGGGTTGTTTTGCGACAGCTTGGCGTAAATTTGGCGTTCTTCCCAAAACTGTTGCAGTTCCGGTTCGCGGGTAGCGGCGTTGGCCCGCATCTCGAACCCGGTTTGGGGGAGGTTAACGGTGTCTTTGTAGCTTTGGGGTGCGGTCACGGTGGGATACTCGACTGGAGTGCGTCTCGATCGTTCTCTCTATTGTGGCATTTTCCGGGGGCCGGTTTCAATAGGCGGGCAATTATTCAGCCATGGCCCGCGCCGCATCCATCCAGCGCGACACTTTCATCGCATAATTAATGACCGAAATGCTGTTACCGTTGGAGACTTCGACGGCTCCAGCATGAAGGCCGACAATGTAATAGTTGCCATTGTACCGGAACAAAAGCGGACTTCCTGAAGCTCCCCCCATAGTATCGCAATCGTGCAAAAGACGATCGTCGCTCGACTGTCCGAGAATGCTGCATCCGATGTGAACGCCTGCGGTTTCTCCTGAAAAGAACTCCGGGGGAAAGTCGTAAGAATAGCCTGCTAAATGGAGTTGGTCAGTTGTCCAACTGGGATCGGAAAAGTCATCGATTTCGACCCAACCGAAATATCCGTATTCTTGACCTAAATCGCGATCGAGTTTGAGAATTGCCCAATCGTCAGCCACTTTACCATCGTTAAAGTTGGTTCCGTAGTTGTACTCAACGACGTTCGCTTCGTGGTCTTCATCCCGCAGTCGACCGCTAATTAAATTGGGTTGGAAGCGAATTTCGTCAACTTCCACTTGATGGTTGTCAGGATCGACAACGCAGTGGGCATTTGTTAGCACTAAGTTATCGTAAATTAACGCCCCAGTGCAATGATATTGCATTTGGCCGTTGCGATAGCCTTCCACTCGTCCGATCGCCGACCAAGGATAGTCTCGACTGACAATTTCTACGCGATCGTCTTCACCAATGATATATCGTCCGTCAGTAGGATCGTCGGAGACTTCTAACTCGGGGGGAACGAAAGCATCTTGGCTAATGCGAACCGTATCGCTAAGGGGTTCGACAGCACTTTGAGAACGGACGATCGCGGGATTTCCCAAGCCGATCGTCACCAGTACAGTCACCAGAAACAGGGGCCAAAACTTTTTCATCGTTCTCTCCTTCGCACAGGCGATCGCGTTTCTATCGATTATGGCTTACCGAAGGGGCGATCGTCGCTGTGGTTTCCATTTTGGTAACGGGGCGATCGCGGGGGTATCAGCCCATTATAGCCTAACGCCTGCAAGTGGCGACGATCGCGATTGTAAGTACAGGCGAGCCTTGGCTTTCGCTAGCGTCACGATATGCTCGATCGCCAAAGCCTTATCGAGTTCGCTACCTTCTTCTGCTGTCAGTTCGCCTTGTTTGGCACGATACACCAAATCTTCTAGGCGATCGCTGGCTGCATCGGAGAATCGAAATTCGATCGTCTCTTCTGGAGTGGTTCTGGTGGCAATGAAGTCGATAAACTCATCGTAGACTTGGCGATCGCGCATGGAGGTTTGCATGATGTTGTCTACACTCAATTTTTGCAAGCATTCAGGTGGTAAAGAGAAACCCGGTTTCTGAAGGGAGAAACTCGAATTTTGTCCGGCGATCGGCGAGAAACCGGGTTTCTACACCCGTTTAGCCTAGCATACCTGACTCCTTACCAATTTTTAATTTTGCATTTTTAATTTTTAATTG
>CAKZKB010000201.1 GCA_937121005.1 uncultured cyanobacterium
GGTATCGGCCGCATCGACATGGTGGAAAATCGTCTGGTGGGGATTAAATCGCGCGAGATCTACGAAGCGCCAGCTTTGCTAACCTTAATTCACGCCCACCGCGATCTCGAAAGTTTGGTACTGACAAAGGATGTCGCTCACTACAAACGAGGCATCGAGCAAAGCTACAGCGAACTGGTGTATAATGGCTTGTGGTTCAGTCCCTTAAAAGGGGCATTGGATGCCTTTATCGACAACACCCAAGAACGAGTCACCGGGACGGTACGGGTGAAATTGTTCAAAGGAAATGCGACGATCGCCGGTCGTCAGTCGGCCAACTCTCTGTACGATCCGGAAATGTCTACCTACGGCGCAGAAGACGAATTCGACCACAAAGCGGCTGAAGGGTTCATCTACGTTTGGGGACTGCCAACGCGAATTTGGTCGGAACGAACCAAATAATAAAACCCGCGTAGGGTGGGAATTGCCCACCCTACAATTGGCAAATTCAACTCAATCGTGACAATCGATAAATTTCGCGATCGCCTCCTGAACTCGAGTAAGATCTTTGCGATCGGGATATGGGATTGTTCCGCAATCGAGGTAGGCTGTAGTCGCCTCTATCAAACCTTCACAAGCGTCGGGATTGTCGATGTTTTCGTCAACATACTTCTTCTCGCCCGTCTTTTTAAAAATATATTCGTTATACAAGTCTTTTTTGCCAAGTTTATGTCGCAGAAAATCGGTCTGCTGTTCTCCTGTCAACCGCTTGTTGAGATCGAAATCTAAACGCAGATGATGTTGGCTGCCGAGGGCGAGGAACAGGGAATGAGAGATGGCAGCTGAATTTTCCGCAGGGGGGTTGAGAAAAATGTTAGGAATGTTAGCCGCCCATTTCAAAGTTTCCCATTTTTTAATCTCCTCATATTCGTAAGGTTCGCTTGTTTCTCCCGTCCCAATGGAGAGAACGGCAATTTCATCCATGGACTTTGGCGTGCCTTCGTTTTCCATCCATAACGCATGGGCAATAGCCGATAATTCGGGATTGTTGGCGGCGACTCCACCATCGATATGCGGCAGAAATCGATCGTTTTTATAGCGAAGGTTGTAAGGAGGAAAAAAGGTGGGCGCAGCAGCCGAAGCCGAACAGATTTCCCAAAGGGGGATATTATTTTTGCAGTACCATGCTGTCGGATCGTCGTTGGAAAACCAGGTTGTATTTCGAGACAAAACATCGTAGGCGAGAATGAGAAGGTAGGGGGATAGTTCCTCTTTCCCCGGACGCATATTCGCGATCGTCGTCTTCTCTTTACCTAAATCGGGATGAACCAGTTCTTCTGCTAGTACCTCGGCAAGTCCCTTTTCTCCAGGCTGGTTAGGATAGAGGGCATAACTTCCGAAAAGTGGCGTTAACTTGCGCCATTTTCGCTGTTGGCGCACGCTCTTTAGGAAAATCTCGTCTCCGCGATCGCAGTACAGTTTCATTAACTCGCTAGCACTTTTTCGACAAGCGATCGCCACCGCTAAAATTGACCCCGTAGATGTCCCGGCAATCAGGTCAAAATATTCGTGCAGGGGTTTATTTTTTTGCTCGCGGACAACTTTCTCGACTTCTTTAAGAATTGTAGCCGAGACAACACCTCGAATGCCGCCACCATCTAAGCTGAGAATTTTGAATGTCATGGTAGAAAACTCCAAACTCAATCCCGATTTTGACTGTAGGGTGGGCAATGCCCACTCTACTTAACCTCTAACGTCCCGATGCCAATTGTCCGCTACCAAGGGTAGTAGATCCAGTGGCATTTTGCATCTTTTTCCCTTTACTATAAACTAGCCAAGTAAAGATGGCAACCCCGGCTTCCGTCCCGCCTAAGTCGTGGAGAATGTGGAATAAAGGATTGAGATAAAGCGGATCGGGAAGTACGCCATCTTGAGGTACGCCATACTTGTCGAGTAGGAAAATGAAGGTTAAGTTAATGCCAACGGAAAAGATGGGAAACAGGATGATTTTCCAATCTTCAAGGATTTTGTAGCCCCGATAGGTAAGAACGCTGAAAACGAGAGTCAGTGCGATATAGATAGGGATTTTATAGGCTGAGTTTTCATCATTCTCGTAACCCAACGGATACAAAATGGAAATGGCGAGCAAACTGATAGCAAACAAAATGTTAATCAGCCGCGTTCCTAAATTATCTTCCATGACAAAGGCATCTGCCCACAATGCAAATGCCGATATCAAGAAAAAGTAAAACATGAAATTGAGCATGGTAAACTGGTTTTGGTAGAACCAGTCTTGCGTGACGTGCCAGCCAATTTCAGACGCGATCGCTACCATAATAAAGGAAAGACCCAACTGAGAAGCGAAAATCCCCGATTGCAAGTTGAGTCGCTTCAAACTTTCGTAAAACACCTTCATCGCCAAGGGAATGAGAACGAATGTGAGGACGTGGGTTGCAACTAAGGCAAATTTCCAGCCTCCCTCGATCGCGGCGGGATTGGGTTTATCAGGGAGACCGGGTAATGTCACGAGAACGTAACCAAATCCAGCGAAACCAATGAGGAAGCACAGAGCAATAAATCCTAAGCTGGGCTTAAAGATGGCGTTACTGTCGTTTTCTCGATAGTCGTTCATCAATCCTGTCTCTGTGGAGATACAGCAGTTTGTCCTTTTCTAAAATATTGCATCTGTGCAGCAATTGTCAAGATCTTTAAGGCAACCGCGATCGCTAGCACTTCATAAAATAAACATTTTGTCAATCCCCCTAAATCAACCTCTTTGCAATTGAGTTAAACGAACAGAGGGGGCCATCTTCGCCGCGATCGCGCTATAATGAAAATCGTAAGGTTTCAGGTATACTAGGGCAAACTGGCGTAGAAACCGGGTTTCTGTGTGCTACCTGAATGCGTACTTAAAATCCAATTCCATCCGCTTTGTTAGCCATGTCCGCTACACCCGAGTCCGCACGCGAATTTGTTGTTGCTTGTCAACCCCTGAAAGGGGACGAGAAAGGAGAAGCACAAACGTTTCTCAATCGTTTTTTTCGGGTGTTTGGTTACGAAGATGCGATCGCCGCCGGCGCAACTTTTGAAGAACGAGTGGAAAAAGGGAGCAAAAAAGATCGCACTGGGTTCGCCGATCTGGTGTGGAAGCCGCGAGTTTTGTTTGAGATGAAAAAACGCGGTTTCAATTTGTCGCAAAGTTACGCGCAAGCACAGAAATATTGGCTGCGTTTGGTTCCGAACCGCCCTCGTTACGTGGTGCTATGCAACTTTGACGAGTTTTGGATCTTTGATTTCGAGCAACAAATCGATACGCCGATGGATGTGGTTTTGCTATCGGAAATCCCCGATCGCCTGAGTGCGTTTCGGTTTATGGAAACCCTACAGCAAAACCCAATTTTTCGCAACAACCAAGTTGAAGTTACCGGACGCACGGCGAGACGGTTGGGAGAACTTTACCAAACGACGATCGAGCGGGGAAAACGGCAACAGTTTCGCGATTTTGATGCCACTCAGGTACAGCGTTTTATCCTCCAGTGCGTTTTGGCAATGTTTGCTGAAGATCGGGGTTTGTTACCTCGAGATCTGTTCGTTTCTCTGGTGCGAGAGTGCATGAATGGGGAGAGTACCTACGACGCGATCGGCGGTTTGTTTCGGGAAATGAACCGTAAAGGAATCACACCCGCCGGACGCTATAAAGGGGTTGAATATTTCAACGGTGGTTTGTTTGCAACCATTCATCCCATCGAACTCACCGATAAGGAGTTGGAAATTCTTGATGCGTGCGCGACAGACGACTGGAGTAATGTTCGTCCTTCCATTTTTGGCAACATTTTTGAAGGGGCGATCGACCCGGAAAAGCGTCACGCTCGCGGGATTCATTATACCTCAGAGGGGGACATTTACAAAATTGTTCGCCCGACGATTATCGATTACTGGGAAGATCGCATTGAAGCAGCGAATACCATTGGCGAATTGAATCGCTTGCAGTTGGAGTTACAAAGCTATAAAGTCCTCGATCCTGCTTGCGGTTCGGGTAACTTTCTCTACGTCGCGTATCAGGAGTTGAAGCGGATCGAAAAAGTCTTGCTCGACAAAATTGCCAGCCGCAAGCGATCGCAGTCGGAACAGCTACAAATCGGTTTAGTGACACCGTTACAATTTTTTGGTATCGATACCAATTCCTTTGCAGTGGAGTTGGCACGGGTGACGCTGACCATTGCTCGCAAAATTGCCATCGACAAGCTCGGTTTGGACGAACCCGCCTTACCTTTAGATACGCTGGATAAAAATATTGTTTGCCAAGATGCACTATTATGCGACTGGCCGCAGGCGAACGCGATCGTCGGCAATCCGCCGTTTTTAGGTGGCAAACATTTACGCATTATTCTCGGAGATGAGTATATCGATCGCGTTTTTTCTCAGTTTCCAGATGTAAAAGATTCTGTGGATTTTTGCAGCTATTGGTTTAGAAAAGCGCACGACAATATTGACGAAAACGGACGCGCCGGCTTAGTGGCGACGAACTCGATCGCCCAAGGAAAAAGTCGCGCTGCGTCTTTAGATTACATCGTCCAAAATGGCGGCTACATTTACGACGCAGTTTCGACACAACCCTGGTCGGGAGAGTCGAACGTGCACGTTAGTTTGGTAAACTGGTGCAGGCAAGAACCGCATCAATACGTTCTCGATAAAAAGACGGTGACGGCAATTAACTCATCGTTGCAACCGCATATCGATGTCTCGCAAGCATCGCGGCTGGAAGCGAACTTAGATTTCTGTTTTCAGGGGGTTATCCCTTTAGGGAAAGGCTTTTTAGTTGATGCAGTTCAAGTTAGGCAGTGGCTAGAGGAAGATGATAAGTATCAAGAAATATTGAAGCTATTTTCAATGGGATCGAATCTAGCCAAAAATCCAAATGGACAGTCCAAGCGATGGGTTATCGACTTCTACGATTTATCTCTTGAAGAGGCAAGTGAATATGGGAAGTTATTTGAACATATAAAAGAAAATGTTAAACCAGAGCGAGATAAAAATCGCCGTGAAGTCCGACGAGTCAATTGGTGGAAATTTGGGGAAAATGCACCCAAAATGAGAAATGCGATCGCACCTTTGTCTCAATATTTTGCAGTTCCAGAAGTCTCGAAATGGGCAATTTTTGTGCCTTGTCCTTCTGAATGGCTTCCAGGAAACAAAACGAAGGCTGTGGTATCGGAAGACTTTTACATTTTTGGTATTCTCACCTCTAACGTTCACCGAACCTGGATGAACGCGCAGAAATCAACTTTAGAAGATCGAACAGCTTACACTCATAAAACCTGCTTTGAAACCTTCCCATTTCCACAAACACCCACACCGAAACAAGTCGAACAGATCCGCAAAACCGCGATCGATCTGCATGAGTATCGCAGCGACATCATGGAAAAACGCCAATGGGGAATTACTAAACTCTATAACGAATTTTTCCACGAACCTGCCAGCCAACTCTACAAACTGCACGCCAAACTCGATAACTTGGCGATGCAGGCTTATGGATTTGCAGAGGTTGACAACATTCTCGAAAAACTGCTACAATTGAACCAAGAACTCGCCGAAAAAGAACAGCACGGCGAAGCGGTTGTCGGCCCCTGGGATCCCACCTCTAGGCGATCTGAATGAATGATTTCGCCTCCAAAGGGAAGTATTCAGGTAATGTCGAACGGTAAGGGTTCAGGTATGCTAGGCTAAACGGGTGTAGAAACCCGGTTTCTCGCTTATAGCCAGACAAAATCCGAGTTTTTCCCTTCACCAAACCAGGGTTTCTCTGTACCACCTGAATACTTACGTCGAACGTGACTGTAAGGATCCCCCTTCCTTATTAGGAGGTTATTGTGCTTCAGGAATTGCATCAGTTTTTTGGCGCAAAGTGTGTCGATCTATCTAGTTTCTATAATTGGGTAAGTTTCATCTACACTCGTGCGTTTTTTATCGGACTTTTAGTTCATTTACTTCACTGGAACTGGTTGAGAAAAAAACTAGGTCAAGACAAGTTCAAAACGACGACCCTTGATGCTTTGGGGTTGGCACTGCAAGCAATAATGTTGCTTTTGGCAATACCAGAATCAATTTTCTTTGCGTTTGATTTTGAACAGTTTGCCAGAACGGACAGTTTTTTGTGCCTTTTCGATAAAATCTCGGTCGTGGCAATAAGTTGGATGTTTGTTCTGTATTTTGCATTGACTGGTATCCGCTTAGAAATTAGGGATGCAGGCATAACCTCATCGGATGGCTTGCCCTTTTTAGTGGTAAAATGGGAAGAAATCGACTCTTTCTCGTGGACGGGAAAAAACGACAATGTATTAACCTTAAAGCTGGAAAATAAAACGAAAACCTTCATTGTTCCCGACGATCGCAAACCCGAGATCGACTCTCTGCTAGCCGATCGCGGCCTCGATCGCGCAGATCCACCCTAGTCAAACGCGATCGCCCCCTGTACTCAATTGGAATCCACTTGTCGAGCGATCGTCTATACTGTAAGGTAGGTTTTCTGTAAGCATTCAGGTGGCACTCAGAAACCCGGTTTCTGGCCGATTTACAGATAAAATTCGAGTTTATCCGTTGAGAAACCGGGTTTCTACGCTTGTTGACGATCGCATACCTGAATAGCTACGGTTTTCTCTACTACTCACCTTGATGGGGAGGTTATTGTGCTTCGGGAATTGCATCAGTTTTTTACATCGAAGTGTATCGTCGAATCGTCTAACGTCTGGGTCTGGGTAAGTTTTGTCGGCCTCTGTGCGTTGCTACCCTTTTTGCTATTCGATTTACTTCGCTGGCATTGGTTGAGAAGAAAACTGGGTCGATACGAGTTAAAATTAACTAGAGTCCATCTCTTCGCGTGGGTACTGCGACTTATAATGTTATTTCTCTTACTTCCAGGATCGATCTTTTTTGCTGTTGACTTTATCAAGATTGCCAAAACAGACGGTTTGTTCTGTGTTTTCGATCGAACCTTAAATCTTGTCGCATTTTGGACAATGTTTGTGCATTGGGCATCCGGTGGTATTCGCTTAGAAATTCGAGAAGCAGGCATAGCATCATCATCAACATCGTTTTCAGTGGTAAAATGGGAAGAAATCGACTCTTTCTCGTGGACGGGAAAAAACGACACTGTATTAACCTTGAAACTGGAAAACACAACGAAAACTTTCTGGGTTCCCCACGATCGCAAACCCGAGATCGACTCTCTGCTAGCCGATCGCGGCCTCGATCGCGCAGATCCACCCTAGTCAAACGCGATCGTCTCTCGTACCATTTTCCGAAAACCGAAAATAGTGTTACACTTCGGATTGGGCAAACGCCGTTTGCCCCTACATTCCGATTCCCATCTGTTGTATCAAGTCTGGAAATTGGTATCGCGGCCCCCGGCCGTTGACCGCAGGAAGCCCATTTTCAGCCACCGGCCGCGATCGCTCGCAAAAAGGATTACAATAAGTTAAGCTGTGCGCCTTCTCACCTCGGCGCAAGGTCGATCGACACTCTAGGCTCGAACTCTTAAATTAATATGACCGACGTACCCGTTTCTCGAATTCGCAACTTTTCTATCATCGCTCATATCGACCATGGTAAGTCCACTCTGGCCGATCGCCTGTTGATGCGGACTGGAACCGTCGAGAACCGCAAAATGAAACAGCAGTTCCTCGACAATATGGACTTGGAACGGGAACGCGGAATCACCATCAAGCTGCAAGCGGCCCGGATGAATTATACAGCTAAAGATGGGCAACACTACGTTCTCAACCTCATCGACACGCCAGGTCACGTTGATTTTTCCTACGAAGTCTCGCGATCGCTGGCTGCTTGCGAAGGTGCGTTGTTGGTCGTAGACGCATCCCAAGGAGTCGAAGCACAAACCCTCGCGAATGTCTATTTGGCCCTAGAACACGACCTGGAAATTATCCCGGTTCTCAACAAAATTGACCTTCCCGGTGCCGAACCCGATCGCGTCATTGAAGAGATCGAAGAAGTGATTGGTTTAGAATGTACTGGAGCCATTCGCGCTTCGGCTAAAGAAGGTATTGGTGTAGATGAGATCTTAGAGGCGATCGTCCGTTCCGTACCGCCACCGCAAGATACGGTTTCCCAACCTCTACGGGCCCTAATTTTTGATAGCTATTACGATGCCTATCGGGGTGTGATTGTCTATTTTCGGGTCATGGACGGAACGCTGAAAAAAGACGATCGCATTCGGTTGATGGCTTCTAAAAAAGAATACGATCTCGATGAAATTGGCGTTTTGTCTCCTACCCAAATCCAGGTAGACGAACTCCACGCCGGGGAAGTGGGATATCTTGCTGCTGCCATTAAAACCGTCGAAGATGCCCGCGTTGGCGATACGATTACTTTAGCCACCGCACCGGCCGAGTCCCCGTTACCGGGCTATACAGAAGCCAAACCGATGGTGTTTTGCGGCTTGTTCCCCACCGACGCAGACCAATTTGAAGACCTGCGCGAAGCCTTAGAACGGCTCAAACTCAACGATGCTGCTTTGCAATACGAACCCGAAAACTCGACGGCGATGGGATTTGGGTTTCGCTGCGGTTTCTTGGGACTGCTGCACATGGAAATCGTCCAAGAACGGTTAGAACGCGAGTACAATTTAGACCTGATTACCACTGCACCATCGGTAGTCTACAAAGTTGAAAATAACGACGGCGAAACGATTTTAATCGACAACCCCAGTACCTTACCCTCTCCCAACGAACGCCGCAAAATTGAAGAACCCTACATCAACGTGGAAATGATTACTCCCGAAGAATATGTGGGGCCGTTGATGGAATTGTGCCAGACGCGGCGAGGCGAGTTTAAGGATATGAAATACTTGACTCCAACGCGGACAACTCTAGTTTACGAGTTGCCATTGGCGGAGGTGGTGACGGACTTTTTCGACCAAATGAAATCGCGCAGTCGCGGGTATGCGAGTATGGAATATGCTCTGATTGGCTATCGCGAAAACAATCTCGTGCGCTTGGATATTATGGTCAACCACGATCCGGTGGATGCGTTGGCGATTATCGTCCATCGCGACAAAGCCTATCCGGTAGGACGATCGCTGACAGAAAAACTGAAAGAATTGATTCCCCGCCATCAATTTAAGGTTCCCATTCAAGCCGCGATCGGTTCGCGAGTTATCGCCAGCGAACACATTCCCGCACTGCGAAAAGACGTACTGTCCAAGTGCTACGGCGGCGATATTTCTCGGAAGAAGAAATTGCTGCAAAAGCAAGCCAAAGGGAAGAAACGCATGAAGGCGATCGGGACAGTGGACGTACCGCAAGAGGCGTTTATGGCCATGTTACAGATCGATCGCGGTTAAGATCGAATCCTGGGTTAAAAATAGGGAGTGTTTTTTGGTAGAATGAGCGTTGGCAATATCCTGTGCTGACCGAGAATAGCATGGATACAAGCCCCCGCACTGAGGCGGGATAAGGGAAACCTGTTCCCTAGTCCAAGCCTCCGGCTTTAGCCCGAGGTCAACGTCTCGACTCCGCTCGACGTTGACCCTGAGCGTAGCCGAAGGGTCAATCCAAAATCCAAAATCCAAAATCCAAAATTGGCATGACTCTAATGCCCCCATCTTCGCCATCCTCAAAGCGATCGCCCCTAGGCGCGATCGCCGGAGCCACCTACCCCTTGCGAGCCGTCAAACTGGTGTGGGAAAATCGATCGCTGTGGGGATACGTGGGGTTTCCCATGTTGGTCAACGCCATCGTTTTTGCCCTGCTGTACGTGGGATTGTTGTTACCGGGACTGGAGGCGATCGATACGTTAACCCTACGCTTGGACGCGAGAATTGAAGCCTTTGTCGAAACGTCTTTACCGCCTTGGTTGAGCTTTTTATCGGGTTTGGCCGAAGCGATCGACATTCTTTTGCGCCTGGGATCGATCGTCGGTTTATTTCTGTTGGTAGGCATTTTGTTGTCCCTGTTCGGGACAATTTTAGGCGCTCCCTGGTACGGACAACTGGCAGAAAAAATAGAACGGATGCGCTTGGGGTCGGCATTTGTCCCGCCTCAAGAGGGCATCGGAGCCATGTTTCGCGACATTTGGCGGGCGATCGCCTACGAAGTCAAAAAGTTAGTTTTCGCCCTCGGTGCGAGTATTTTTTTGCTGCTGTTGAATGTCGTACCCGTTTTAGGGACGATCGCGGCCAGTTTTGGCGGTCTCATTGTCGGGTCAATTCTCGTCGGTTTGGACTTTTTCGATCCGGCCTTAGAACGCCGTCGGCTCCGGTTTCGCGATAAGTTAAAGGTGTGGTTCTCTCATCTTCCCGCAAGCGGAACCTTCAGTTTCGTTTGTCTGTTTTTAGTCAGTGTTCCGTTACTCAACATTGTCACGACTCCGATCTGCGTAGCGGCGGGGACGTTATTTTTTTGCGATCGCATCTGGCATGAAGAATTCGCAGCAACAGATCCGATGTAAGGGCGATTCGCGAATCACTATTTTAGGCAAATGGTATTAGAGATTTCGGTACGCAGAAACCCGGTTTCTTGCCTATAACCAGACAAGATTCGATTTTATCCTTTGAGAAACCGGGTTTCTACACCAGTTTATGCTAGGATCCCCGAACAGTTACAAAACAGCAATTCCATCGGACGCGATCTATGCTTTATAAAAACCATGGCGTTGAAAAGGTGAGGGGAGAAATGAAGGGAAAACAACTAGCCGGATGGGTTGTATCGGTATCGCTATTTTTGTCTGTTGGTGTTGCTAGAGCCGCCGAGCGCATCTACGCCTCTTACGCCGTTTTAGAGCGATCGATCTCTGTTTCTGCCCTCGAACACTACGCCAAAACGGGAGAACTCGACGAAGATCTAGCCGTGTACGCTCGCTACGCCGATGAAGAAACCCTCGATCGCCTGCGCGAAGCCCTGACCTTGAGAGCCGAAGTCGATCCGATCGCCATTTCTCAATTCCTTTATACGCCGCAAGGGGAAAGCCTGTTGCGCCGCCTGGCCCGCGTCATTCGCCCTCCCATCACCCAGTCCCCCCGTCAGGAAAACGGTCGGGAACCGCCGGGATATTTCGGCTTGCGGGCCGCATTGCTGCTGGCTGCTACCGACAAAGACGGCTTGACATTGCTTAATGTCTTGCGTCAGTATCCCACTCGCGACCTGCAAGTGGATTTACAAAGTGCGTTGCAGATTGCTAACGAAGTGCGGCGGATCGTCAACCGCAGTCGCCGGGCCATTGCTTTGGTCGAACAAAGAGCCGCAGATGCCACCGCCGACACCGAAGTTCCCCTCGATATTAACTGGAATTCGCGATCGCTTTGGGGAGAAACCACCAGCTGGACGCGATCGTCGGAATCGTTTGAATATCACGACTTGCAATCTCCCGATGACGACGATCTCCGCATAGTCAACTTCGATGTGTACTTGCCCGATCGCGGTGAGTCGCTGCCGATCGCCGTCATTTCGCACGGGTTGGGATCCGATCGGGGTTCGTTTGTCTATCTAGCCGAATACCTGGCCGCGCGGGGGTTTGCCGTAGCCGTTCCCCAGCATCCCGGTAGCGATTCCGAGCAACTGAATGCGGTTGTCGGTGGCTTTGCTGAAGAGGTGGCCCCGCCTTGGGAGTTCGTCCAGCGTCCCCTCGATGTCAAAGAAATGCTCGATCGCCTGGAAGAAATGGCGCAAAACGAGCCCGAATTTCGTCGTTTGAATGTCGATCGCGTCGGCATTATCGGGCAATCTTTTGGCGGTTATACCGCATTGGCGATCGCGGGAGCCACTATCGATCTCGATGGGGCAATTACTAAATGCGTGGCAGACAATCAAGAAAATGCCTCTTGGAATACGTCGGTTTTATTGCAGTGCCAAGTCCGCAACGTCCTCCCCAAACTCGTGCGCCAAGCCACCGCCGCCGTACAACTCGAGTGGCTGGCGAACAATGCCAATCCGATTGCTGTCAGTCTCGACAAACTCGATTTTACCACCATCGAGGACGATCGCGTCAAAGCGGCGATCGCGGTTAATCCTATTTCCAGCATTGTTTTCGGATCGGAAGGGATGAGTGCCATCGATATTCCGACCCTGATTGTGGCCGGCGGTGCGGATACGGTTGCCCCAGCATTATTCGAGCAAATTCGTCCCTTTACTTGGCTCGAAGTGACCCGAAAGTACCTCGTATTGGCAACACCCGGAACCCATTTTTCTTTCCTCGGCGAATCGACCCAACCTCCCGGAGAAAATGAGGGTGTCATTCCCATTCCCCCGGAGGTTATCGGCCCCAGTCCGGCGGTGGCGCAATACTATTTACAACGGCTGAGTTTGGCTTTTTTACAAACTTATGTCGCCAACAATCTCGAATATGCAGTCTACTTGCAACCCGCCGCAGTAGCGGAGTTATCCCAAGAATCAGTTCCGATCGCCGCGATCGACGCTCTCTCGGAAACCGAACTCGATGAAGGATTGGTTCGCCGCACTCCTTAAAAACTGTTAGCGCAACTCCAAACGATAGGGCATTTTGCTGTAAACCCCCGAGGGATCGTTAAAGGTTGCCAGATCTTGCACCTGTTCGCGCACCTGTTGCCATTGCTGCGAAAGGGGATCGTTAGTGTCCGATCCGAAGAGATTTTCTAATAATTGAATTTCAAAGCTGGATGCTTTTGGATATTCTTCGATAACCCAATCTTCGCCTAACTCGGCTCGTTCGGCAGCCGCATTTACCGCGACATCTAAACCGCCCAGTTCGTCTACCAAACCGATATCGCGGGCAGCCGTTCCCGACCAGATTTTGCCTTGGGCAATGTCTTCAACCTGCGATCGCTCCATGTTGCGAGTTCGGGCTACTTCCGTTATAAAGCGTTCGTAAACGAGATTGACAAAATTTTGTAAAATCTGAATTTCTCGAGCCGTTTTCGGGCGAGACAGACTTTCTAAATCAGCCAGGGGATTGGTTTTAACAACATCCCAGTTGATGCCGTATTCGTTGGCGAGTTCCTGCACGTTCAACAGCAAACCAAACACGCCGATCGACCCGGTAATGGTGTTGGGATTGGCATAAATGCGATCGCCCGACATGGCAATCCAATAGCCGCCAGATGCAGCAACATTGCCCATAGAAACGATGACAGGTTTGACTTCTTTGGTCAGTTCCAACTCTCGCTTGATGACTTCCGAAGCCAAGGCGCTACCGCCAGGACTGTCAATTCTCAAAACGATCGCTTTCACGTCCTCTTCTTGGCGTAGCTTGCGGAAGATTTTGGCAAAACTATCGCCGCCAATTTGTTGCAGTCCCCCTTCGCCATCGACAATGGGGCCGCGGGCGTAAATGATGGCAATGCGGTTGTCATCAGTCGCAATTTCGAGCTCGTCTTTGAAGATTTCTGCCGTACTAGCGTACTCGGAAATTGACATTCCTCGAAACGGTTTGTCTTCTTCGTCTACTTCACTTAATTCTTGCAACTTCTGCACCACATCGTTATCCGTTGCTACCTCGTCAATGACTTGCGCGTTTACTGCTTCTTGGGCGAGCAAAATGCCGCGACTGCTAGCAAGGGTTTGTAATTGTACCGCGTCGATGGGACGGTTCGCAGCCACCGAAACTCGCAACTCTCGCCACAGATCTTCGACTGTTCCTTGAAGTTGCGATCGCGCTTCATCGGAAAAGTTGTTGCGCGTAAACGGTTCGACGGCCGATTTATACGCTCCCGCCCGCACTACCTGAACGCCAACTCCGTAGCGATCGAAGGCCTCTCCTAAAAACATCACTTCGCTGGCGATTCCGTTGAATTCCATCGCTCCCAACGGATCCATCATCAATAGCGTCGCCGCCGAAGCTAGATAATATTCCGATTCCGTCCAATCGCGATCGTAGGCGTAAATCGGTTTTTCCGAGGCTCGAAATGCGTCGATGGCGTTGCGAACTTCTTCTAAATTAGCCTGTCCGGTGGGCATGGAACCGGGAGTTCCTTTGATGTACAATCCCACAATGCGATCGTCAGTTGCCGCCGCTTCTAGACTTCTCAATACCATTCGCAAGGGCAAGATCCGCTCTCCATCTCCCACTAACGCCCGTTCGAGGGCTTCCTCAGTGCCGAGGGTGGGTTGAGTGTCGGCAATATTGACCCCCAGATCGAGGACTAAAATGGTTTTGTCTTCCACTTCCGGGCCGGCATCTCGGCTGGCGATCGCCACGATTATCGCAATTAAACTGCCGAAACTAAGGGCAGAAAACAGGGCAAAACCGACGACGCTAGCCAGGGCGTACTTGATAAAATCGCGCATTTTTAGGGATTAGGTTTTAGGGATTAGGTATTAGGGGGGATTTTTTCCTAGATGTCTTTATAGGATAGCACGTTTGAACGCGATCGTTCCACCGATTTTTGCCTGAAGTGAGGTTTGCCAGTCAAAATGGTATAATAATAGACTCGGGTTGATAACCCACGCAATTCCGTAGGGGCGAAGCATTCGCACAGGAACCTGAAGATTCCGCAGAAAAGTCAGTTGGCGAATGCTTCGCCCGATACCAATATTAGCCAAATTATACCATTAATTAACCAGATTTTGGTATAATTCCCCCAACACCGATCGCCAAGGGAGGGCTGAGGTGCAAACAGACGCGATCGCCCACAACATCAAAACCGACGGCGAAGTGGGCGCAACGTTCCATATCGAACCCAACCACAACCCCAAAGCCGGAGAAGAGGCGCAGGCGTGGTTCGCACTGACGCGCAAAGGCGGCGATCCCCTGCCCGCGTCGGCTTGCGAGTGCGAATTGCAAGTTTACGACAGCAATGGCAACTTAATTTTAGAACCCGAAGTCACAGCCATCGACGCAGAAACCTACGAAGATATTCCCGGCGCAAACATGGTTTTCCCCGCCGCCGGATCCTACGAATTAGTATTAACTGGCCGCCCGTCCGACGGGGCCAATTTTGAACCCTTTCAACTCAGTTACACCGTCAACGCTACTGGCGATCGCGTCTCGACTTCCACAACTCCAGCCACAC